>URWP01000228.1 GCA_900551645.1 uncultured Bacteroides sp. | reverse complement strand
CCTCCGATCCACACGTTGTTGCCGATGCGGATGGGGTAAGCATACTCCAGTCCGGCATTGCGCTGTTCCACATCCAGCGGATGTCCGGCGGTATAGAATCCGCAATTCGGCGCAATGAATACATTATCGCCAAAAATAATCCGGGCACCGTCCAGCATGACACAATTCACGTTGGCATAGAAGTTCTCCCCTACCTCGATGTTATAACCATAATCACAATAAAACGGCTGTTCTATCAGGAACTGTTTGCCGGTTTTCCCCAACAGGTCGCGGATTATGGCCTCCCGTTCTTTCAAGGCCGAAGGAGCCAACTGATTGTAAGCATGACACTTCTCCTTGCAGACCTGTCTTTCCTGAATCAGTTCCGCATCATAGTTGGCATCATACAATTCTCCCGAATGACATTTTTCTTTTTCAGTTTTCATAAGAACTTTCATTGAAGTTTCAAACACAAACGTCGATGTTACAGGCTAGTCTTCATGTATCTCATTCCACCGGAGCCAACATAAAACAATCCAGATCGGGAGTCCATGTAAACCGGCTTCCGATTCTTACGACATTATATCCTTTCTGCAGATCGACCACCAGTTCTGCCTGGGCAATTCCTTGGGTACTGTCTGTCTCCAGGTTATCCAGCGTCACCCGGGTACCGTTTACCGTAACCTCCAACCGACGGTCGTTTATCTCACGTTCCCTTTGAGCGACGGGGATATAGCGGACAATCATCTTATATTTTCCTCCCTTTTCACTGAACACTTCATCCCATTGGGCATAGTTCTCCTTATGACCACCCAGATTGGTGACAACCATGCTACCCGAAGCTCCTTCAAAAGGCATGTATGCCACTCCCCGCTTACGCTTGGCCAAATCGTCAAAGCCATTCAGATAAGCCTGTTCCGCTTCGTACAGGACGGGTTCCAGACGTCTGCTTCCTTCCACCCTTACAATCTTGACTCCATGAGGAAGTACATCAAAGCGAAGCGCATCATCTACCGGACGCTCATCCTTCCGATGAACCAAATCGCGGACATTTGTCTTTCCTTCCAACTCTAAAAGACTCAAAGGAACCTGAAAAGAACAGGTCTCCTCCGTAGGGTTGTACAAGGCAACCGCACGTACCTTTCCCCGCTTCTCTCCGATATCCTTTACAAAAACATATCCGCCGTTCTCGTGCTGTACGACCTGAGCCTGAATGCCTAACGGATCCTGATTCAAGGCTATCAGTTCGGGATTCTTCAATAAACGAAGCGAAGCCTCCGGAATCGTTGTCAGATCACAGCCTATCAGAAGCGGGGAACTCAAGATACACCACATACCGAAATGTGTCTCTTCCTCCTCCGGTTTCAGCCCTCGTCCTATCTCCAGCATGTCCATATCGTTGTAATGACCTCCGCCGGCAAAAGCCGAAAGATACATGTTTTTGGAAATGATGTATTTCACCGATTCCCACGATGGATTTATATCCGAACTAATCCGCCAGGAACGTGCCAAACCACTGACCCACGTACCCGGATAAGCCCACCGGCAGATATTCAAAGAAATATTCCGGGGACACACCTCACGTATAGCCTCTACAATAGCCGTATACCGCTCCTGCTCATCAAGATCCAGTTGCTGACCGGCTCCACAATAGTCTATTTTAATGAAATCGAATCCCCAGTCATTGAAAAACAGATTGGCATCCTGACGTTCGAAGCCATAAAGTCCTACCCCTATTCCATTCTTATCGGCATCCCAGATAGAACCGCAGGTATTCGCTCCCGCCTCTGAATAAATGCCGGCTTTCAACCCCAACGAATGGATGTAATCGGCTACAACCTTCATGCCGTTCGGAAAACGTTCCGGATGTGTATGGAGGACTCCCTTTTCATCCCGATAACCAAAGAAACCGTCGTCAATGTTCACATAACGGTATCCTACTTCATTCAGGCCTTGAGAAACCATGGCATCGGCCTGTTTCTTTATCAAATCCTCACTGATATTAACTCGATAAGTATTCCATGAACTCCAACCCATAAGTGGTGGTTCAACATGATTGACTTGTGCGACGGCCTTTCCAATCATGATTCCTAAAGCTACAGCCATCAGCCATTTTTTGCATGTTCCGTGTATCATATTCAGGTTAACTTTATTATCATTTGCCATCACCTCCAGGGGAGGACAGACAAAGGGTTTACAAACAACATCAAGCCTCTTCGTCTCCCGTATCTTCGTTGACCGGAATCGTGACAAGTACCTTATCAATACGGGCACCGTCCATATCCACCACTTCCAACATAAAGCCATTCCATTCCGTACTTTCACCACTTTGCGGAATATGTTGCAACTGATGCAGGATAAGTCCCCCCAATGTCTGGTATTCTGATTTTTCAAATAAATCACTCCGATTGAAATAATACAGAAAGTCATACAACGGACATTGTCCGTCTACCAACCAGCCTTCTTTATTGACACGCTTGATGATGTCGGGTTCCTCCCCTTTCTCATCCATGTTACCTACCAAGCCTTCCAATATATCACGTAACGTAATAATACCCGTACATGCCCCGAATTCATCGCACACCAAAGCCCGGCTGACTTTCTGTTCCTTCATCTGTTCCAGAACTTTATAGACATTCATGCTTTCATGGAAATACACCGGTTCATGTACCTGTTTCTCCAAAGAGAATTCGTCGTCATACAAATGAAGTACCAAGTCTTTCAGATTAACAACTCCCTTCACATGGTCCAGATCACCTTCGGCTACAGGATAAAATTCATATAAATGTTCTCCCAATATCTTCCGGATTTCTTCAATCTTCATATCAGTATCCAACCATACAATATCGCTTTTATGCGTCATGATGGAACATACTTTCAGGTCACCCAACATAAACACACGTTGCATGATGTCCTGCTCTACCGGTTGTACCTCTCCCCCTTCAGTACCCTCCTGAATAATAGACTTAATTTCTTCTTCTGTCACTTTGTTATCCGAATCCTTTATCCCCAATAAATTGAATATCAGCCGGGTACTTTGTGCCAATAACCAAACGAAAGGCAAAGTAAGTTTAGACAAGCAATTCATCGGACGAGCCATCAGTTTGGCGGCCTTTTCAGCTACACTTAAACCGATACGTTTCGGTACCAGTTCTCCGAAGATAATGGTCAGGTAGGTTACTATCACTACGATTCCACCCTGTGCCAATACACCGGCATAATGAGTAGATACTCCCCATTCTATCAGAAGTTTCTTACAATCTACAGCTATCTGATTACCGGAATAGATACCGGTCAAGATACCAATCAATGTAATACCAATCTGTACGGTAGATAAAAAACGATCGGGTTCATTAGCCAGTTTCAATGCAATCTTAGCAGATTTGTTTCCTTTTTTTACATCAGTAGAGAGCCGTGACTTTCGGGCAGAAATCAAAGCAACCTCCGACATGGCAAAAACCCCATTCAACAAGATAAGCCCGATAATAATGAGAATCTCATTCATAAAATGTGATAAATTTTGTGTATGTCCTACAAAATTAACGGATTGACTAAAGTAGTTTCATAAACAGCCATACAATTATAGAGTTTTAACAAAAAAACTAAACAACAACCCTTTTATTCCAATCTTCTAACGGATGCATCCAATATCAGTATAGCAAAAAGGCTGCCTGTTTCGGATATACCAAACAGACAGCCTCCTTCATAGATAGTCAGAAACTCTTGATTACAAAGATTTAGGACAATACAATGTATTCCACCAGGACGGATCATCCTGCAACCACTTGGCAAACCATGCAAAAATAGTATTCTGCCATTGGATACGTTTGCCATAGTCCACAATGTGATGGTCCTGCCCGTCAACTACTACCAATGCCGTTTCACGTCCCAACAACTTCAAGGCCGTATACATCTGTATGCTTTCACCCACCGGCACATTCATATCTACCGAACCGTGCAGGAACAGCAACGGAGTATGAATCTTATCGGCATTGAACAACGGGCTATGGTCTACAAACAATTCCTTGTTCTTCCACGGATAACTGTTGGCTCCCGATACTTCGCTATAAGAATATCCCCAATAGCCTTCTCCCCAATAGCTAGTATGGTCACTGATACCGGCATGCGAAATAGCGGCGGCAAAAATATCCGTCTTGGTCTGGAGATACTGGGTCATGAAACCTCCATAAGAAGCACCGATACAACCAATCTTCCGGTCATCGACAAAAGCATGTTCGTCCACAAACTTCCGGGTTCCTTCGATAATATCATCGGCCACCCCATCGCCAAATGTATTCACATGACGGGCTGAGAACTCCTGGCCGAAACCGGTAGCACCACTCGGTTCGATAACATAGACTACATAACCCAAAGCAGCATACGCGTGATGCGGATAACGGCTCTCGAAGTT
>URWP01000227.1 GCA_900551645.1 uncultured Bacteroides sp. | reverse complement strand
GAAGCACCTTGCTAACTTGTCCCTTATCCAACTTGTCCCCTCGTTAACGTTTACTGAACTGGAATCTACGACGTGCTTTCGGACGTCCCGGTTTCTTACGTTCAACAGAACGTGAATCACGAGTCATAAAGCCTTCTGCACGGAGACTCTTCTTGTCTTCCGGATTGATTTTAACCAATGCACGAGCGATAGCCAAACGCAGAGCCTGAGACTGACCAGTGAAACCGCCACCACACAAGTTAACTTTGATATCATATTTTTCAGCAACTTCCAGCTTATTCAGAGGCTGCTTAACTACATACTGCAGAATAGTTGATGGAAAGTACTCTGCAAGGTCTCTCTTGTTAATAGTAATCTTTCCTGTACCTTCGGTTACGAAAACGCGAGCAACAGCGCTTTTACGTCTTCCCAATGCATTTACTACTTCCATTCTTTATTATTTAAGTGTGTTAATATCAATTACTTTCGGAGTCTGAGCTTCATGTTTGTGTTCTGATCCTTCATACACATACAAGTTACCCAGCAACTTAGCTCCCAAACGATTTTTAGGAAGCATACCTTTTACGACTCTTTTCATCAGCTTCTCAGCACCGTTTGGTCTAGCCATCAAACGAGCCGGAGTAATTTCACGCTGACCGCCCGGATAACCGGTATAGCTCAGGTAAATCTTGTCGTTCCACTTGTTACCTGTAAATTTCACTTTGTCTGCATTGATGATGATTACGTTATCACCGCAGTCTACATGAGGGGTGAAGTTCGGTTTGTACTTACCTCTCAACAGCTTTGCAACTTTCGCACCGAGACGGCCTACAACCTGATCGGTAGCATCAACTACGACCCATTCTTTTGTCGCAGTTTCCTTGTTTGCAGAAATGGTCTTGTAACTTAAAGTATCCACTCTTAAATCTTTTTTAAAATGTTAACTACTAAAAAACAAATTTCCTCACGATTTGTCCTTCCCGGACAAAGAAGAGCAAAACGCTCAGAATTAAATTCTTAATACTAATTGATAATAATCGGCTTGCAAAAGTACGGCTTTTCTTTCAACTGACAAAACTTTTAAGTTTTTTTTTCTTGTAATCAGCGTATCATCATCCTTTTATCTATTACCCCATATTCTGAAATAAAAAAGCCCGTGAACTCTTTCGCAAGAGCTACGGGCATTACGTGAAATGACTATTATTTATTATCGTACGATATCATGTGGATATTCATTCGGCATCTCTACCCTTTTCCATATCTCATAGCACCATGTATTGATCTGGTTTCCATCCACATCTGTTGCCAAATAATACTTAAGATACATTAAGTTTCCATTTTCCTTCAGTTCAAAATGCAAATCATTCTTTGCTCCGTTCAACTGCGGCAAATGAATATTCTTCTCAATTACTTCTGTATATATACCTGGAGATTTAATATAATAATCTCCATAACCGATGGTTATTGCTCCTGTCGGCATCATTACAATATTTGTAAAATGACCGTCATCCGAAAGAATCTTCAAAGAGTTACTGGTCTTCAGCTCACCGGGAACATCTGGCGACGCTGAACGATAAAAACACATCTGCCAAATTCCATTAAGCGCAACTGGAGTCTTTTCATCTACTGCCTCCTGAGCTGCCGATGTTCCTATAGAAAGGACAAACATCATAGCCATTAAAAAGAAATACCGGATTTTCATAATAACAAATTTAAAAGGTTATTTTCCAACAAATATATAAAAATTTCATATAAAGTCCGATAATTTATCATTTTTATTTCAAACGAAAGTGAATTTTTTACTTTTCTGTAGATAAACATGTTATCTAACAGAAAAAGGCTTCCATCCATTCAGATAGAAGCCTTTTTCTTTAATATTTCGAATACGATAGAATCAGAATTCTGCGTTACGAGGAGTACGAGGGAACGGAATTACGTCACGGATATTCGCCATACCTGTTACGAACAGCAACAGACGCTCGAAGCCGAGACCGAAACCAGAGTGCGGACATGAACCATACTTACGGGTATCCAGATACCACCACATATCCTTCATCGGGATTCCTAGTTCCTGAATCCGGGTAAGCAGCTTATCGTAGTTTTCTTCACGTTCAGAACCACCGATAATCTCACCGATTTTCGGAAACAGTACATCCATAGCACGTACCGTCTTTCCGTCTTCATTCTGCTTCATGTAGAAAGCCTTGATTTCCTTCGGATAGTCGGTCAGAATAACCGGGCGTTTGAAATGTTCTTCAACCAGATAACGTTCATGCTCAGAAGCAAGGTCAACTCCCCAATATACCGGGAATTCAAATTTATGACCATTGGCTACTGCCTCTTCCAGAATCTTGATACCTTCCGTATACGGCAAACGGACAAACGATTCTTTCAAGACTCCCTGCAAACGTTCAATCAAGCCCTTATCGAACATATCGTTCAGGAACTTCACATCATCATAACAGTTATCTAAAGCCCACTGTACACAATATTTGATGAACTCTTCAGCCAAATCCATGTTGTCATTGATGTCATTGAAAGCTACTTCAGGCTCAATCATCCAGAACTCAGCCAAGTGACGCGGCGTATTCGAATTTTCAGCTCGGAAAGTCGGTCCGAATGTATAGATAGCTCCTAAAGCTGTTGCAGCCAATTCACCCTCCAGCTGACCGGAAACTGTCAGACTGGCCTGCTTGCCGAAGAAATCATTGTCATAAATAATGGAACCGTTCTCATCTTTCTTCAAGTCATACAGGTTCATCGTGGTCACCTGGAACATCTGGCCTGCACCTTCACAGTCCGAAGCTGTAATCAACGGAGTATGGAAATAGAAGAATCCACGTTCATGGAAGAATTTATGGATAGCGATAGCCATGTTATGACGAATACGGAATACGGCACCGAAAGTATTGGTACGTGGACGCAAATGAGCTATCTCACGCAGGAACTCCATTGAATGCCCTTTCTTCTGTAACGGATAAGTATTGTCACAAGTACCCAATACGGCAATTTCACGAGCCTGAATTTCCGCAGCCTGTCCGGCACCTACTGACTTTACCAGTTCTCCATTCACACTCAGACATGCACCGGTAGTAATCTGTTTCAGCATTTCTTCGTCGAAATTAGCCAAATCGACTACAATCTGTACATTATTTATAGTAGAACCGTCATTCAAGGCAATAAAGTTCACCTGTTTGCTACCACGACGGGTACGTACCCATCCTTTCACGTTGACCATAGCTCCGAAATCGTCACGTTTAAGCAGGTCAACCACTTTTGTTCTACGAATTGTTTCCATTATGATATTTGTATTTATGTTTTATATGCATGAGGGCAGACTTGTAAGAGCCTGCCCGTATCCATGAAATGAGTTACTTATTCAAAAGATCCCATGCGAAGCATGTTGACTTCCTTTTCAGTCAGGTAGCGCCAGTCACCCCGACGCAGACCTTTCTTGGTCAGACCGGCAAAGTATACACGGTCCAGCTTAATGACACGATATCCCAATGATTCAAAAATACGACGTACGATACGGTTCTTACCTGAATGGATTTCGATACCTACCTGCGACTTGTCAGTTTCTGAAGCATAACTTACAGCATCTGCGTGGATTTCTCCGTCATCCAAAGTAATACCTGAAACGATCTGATCCAAATCAGCCTTCGTTACATTCTTGTCACAATATACATGATAGATTTTCTTCTTCAGATATTTCGGATGAGTCAGCTTTGAAGCCAGGTCACCGTCATTGGTCAACAGCAGAACACCGGTTGTATTACGGTCCAGACGCCCTATTGGATAGATACGTTCTTTGCAGGCATCTTTCACATAATCCATTACAGTTTTACGTTCCTGAGGGTCGTCAGAAGTAGTCACACAATCTTTCGGTTTATTCAACAGGACATATACTTTACGTTCAATGTTCACCGGCTGGTCGTGGAACTTCACTTCATCCGTACGCTTGATCTTTGTACCCAGTTCGGTTACTACCTCACCGTTTACAGAGATGACACCGGCGGTAATGAATTCATCAGCTTCCCGACGTGAACAGATACCGGCATTGGCCAAAAACTTGTTCAGACGAATCGGTTCGTTCGGGTCAGTCAGTACATCCTTGTACTCAATCTGCTTCTTCATGCTGTATTTCGCATTCGGATTATAATCGGCAGTACGCGGACGGTAACCTCCACCCTGCGGACGATTATAACCGCCTTGCTGCCCTCCATTATTGAAATGTGGACGCTGCTGAGGGCGATAACCGCCTTCACCCTGCTGGGCATTGTTGAAACGCGGACGATATGGACGCTGTTCGCCATTTTCATCCTTATTGAAACGGCTGTTGTAAGCAGGACGCTGCGGACGGCCTCCCTGATTATTATTGTTGTAACGAGGAGTGTAAGAAGAGCGTTCGCCTCCCTCTGCGTTTCCGTAAGCCGGGCGGTTACCATACGGACGTGCTCCCTGCTGACG
>URWP01000226.1 GCA_900551645.1 uncultured Bacteroides sp. | reverse complement strand
CCTGTCTTGCGTTTGGGCAGTTCGTACACTTGACCGCATAAAATGAGCCGTATGCACGTATTTGCTTACTCTATGATTACACCAAAATACTCGTTGCTTACACCAACTAAAAAAGGCTATGGCAGCTATAAAAATTAAAGGCTTATGTGTACCCCGTCCTGAATATTTCCATGTGCGGTCAATAATATTATTGCTGCATCACTGGAATATTTTTTTATATCATAAATAAAATCAACCCCATTACCGTCAGGTAAAAACACATCACAAAGAATAACATCGTATTGCTGTTTGCGCAATTGTTGCAATGCGTCGCTACAACAACTTGCTGTTGATACTTTATAACCTTCTAATTCTATAATTCGAGCTAATAATTTACGAATAGGTTCTTCATCATCTATTACTAGAATTTGTACCATACTATATTAATTGATTTTTATAGATCATTTTGTTAGGTACAAATATACGATTTATTATATAAAAAACTTATCATCTAAACAGATCCTATTATTGCATAAAATCTAATTCATTATACTTTTCAGAAAATACGATGATAATTTATTAATATCGTTAGCGCTAATAAATTTCAGTAATTAATATATAATCATACTGATAAATCACAACAGTCTCCCACGATAGAGGCCTTAAGATTACGCTGTTCTTTACTTTAAAGTCTCTAACATTAGCAACTATATATCAGTAACTGACTTAAAAAATGGATGTTTTAGCCACCACTTTTGTTTCAAAATCTAGTTCGATTGTTCTGGTCACATAAGCCACTCCGGTAGTGACAATATCACAAGATGCGATAAAATAATAATACTTTCCTGAAAAAATCCTATTTTTTCCAATATGTTTACTTTCTTTCACTCTTTAGGCCCGTAAGTACGATATACAAGATAGTGACCTTTTGCCAAGATACGGAAACCTGTACCAATGACCTCGTTCAGCGTACCCTGCCACCAATATTGGAAATTATAAATAGGATACCTCAATCCTTCACTTCGCATTTGCGTCGCATCGAAATTAAATACAGACACCTGCTGGCAAGGAAATCCGACAAATACCTTCGTATCTACGGCCGGAACAAAGAAACCGTAGTCAGTCAGCATCACTACTTCCAACCCCATTCGTTGGTATTCCATAAGCAAACTGATATTTCCCAAGGTATGGTCTTCCCGCTTACCAGTAGCTCCCACAAAAGCAATCCGCCGTATTCCTTGCGAAGCCAAAAAAGTGACCGCTTTTGTCTGATCATTTGTTTCCTGTTCCAAAATGCGATGAATCCGGTCATGAAAACGGTTCCGGTTTTCCTCCGAAAGCGAATCGCCGTCGCCCACTATCCAACTGGGTACACGTCCACTTTCTACCAGTACATTCGCCCCTCCGTCGCAACACACCACACAAGGAGTCTGGTCCAAGACAGCTAGCGGAAACGGGTGTGAAGGAAAATCTCCATTTCCCACTACTATTGCTTCGGGTACAAAAGATAAAGTAGTCTGCCATTCTCCATTCTTTGCAGAATACATTCCATTTTCGTTCTTCTTCATTTTGATTTCTTACTTTAATTTCTGTTTCGTGACTCATCGGCCATCAACTTCCTCCACTTTCTCCATCCGAAAATGGCCGCTATCGCATATATTCCATAAAGTGACGAAGTAAAATACAACTCTTTATAGATATACAGTCCACAGCATACCCAGTCTACCAACATCCATGCTCCCCACTGTTCCACATACTTGCGGGCCAACATCCACATGGCCACCGCACTCAGAGCAGTGGTGAAACTATCCGTCCAGGGTACGTTACTATCCGTCCATGTCATCAGTATCCATGCGATAGCCAGCCAGCACAACATGAACACTCCCGCCAAAGGAAGATACATTTTACAAGGCATAGAAGTGATAGAAGTTCCTTTTCCTGTCGGGTGCGTGTCAGAATGTTTCTTTCCCCATCTCCAGACTATCCAACCGTATATCGAAGCAATCAGGTAATAGACATTAATACCAAAATCAGCATAAAGTCCTGCTTGATAATATATCACCAGATAGATAGCTGGCATGATGATAGATACCGGCCACAGATAAATACTGGCACAGTACTCCAGTATCAAATAAGCCAATCCAACCAGGGTTCCAAACAATTCCAGATAATTCATAATGCAAAGATAGTAGAAGTCGAATGCAGAGCAGAGAGGACTTTCCGCTATTCAGCCGAAGCCTTTTCTTCAAACTCAATATTTATGGAGGTATTGTCCCATTTATTCATCTTCTGTGTGCCCAAATCTATCAGAAATCCAGGCCAGAACAGTATATTCCACAAACAGGCATTATTGAAAGTAGATTCAAGCACCAAAGGCGAAGGTCTATATCCTTCCTTTTTGGCAATCAGCGTCTTATCTTCACGTTTCTTTTTTATTTGAATTGTAGTCACTTCATCCGGGCCTATTTCTCCAAGCTTCATGTTCGTACTTGCATCGTAGATTCTGGTTCCTTCGGGTCCTAGGAAAGTTATCGACTGCTTAGAGCTACTGAATATCGTACAGCATGAAGAGAGTGTGATTGCTACGGCCATCAATACAAATAACTTTTTCATATTGTTTTATATTTTTAATTTATACAACTTTTTTGTCAATAAAATATTACCATCGGTGCTATTTCCTGATCGTACCATCGTTTTACAAGACAAAGAGACCTTCCAAAGGTAAAGAATGTATTCCAGATATACAAATCATGGATGAAAGGGACCTTCAGACAAACCACAGGCACACCGAAAATTACCGTATTTAAATACCGATAGCATAACCGGACCGGACATCCACCGAGAAAACACGGGAAAACGGAGGAACAAATCCCTTTTTGGATGCTTCATATGTTAAAGACCAGAAACGTCCGTTCGTTTAAACAAAAACATGAGTTCGTTTGTATCCGCTTGTGCGTTCGTTATCATCAACGGAAAAGCACGTTGTTTTTCAGTTAAAATTTAACAATTCGAACCGGTTACCAGCGAAACCTACAGACAAACACGAAGGAGCAACCAGAAACCGGACAATGAAAAAAACTACAGAAACAACCGATTCTATCCAATGATATAACAGAAAATCCTATCTTTGCCCCCATGAAAAACAATCTATTCAGAAACAAAAAAATACGTATAGGAGCAGCCGTAACCATCGGGGCGGTTGCCCTGTTGCTCATTTTCCGCCCGAAACCGCGGATGAATGACTCACTGGATGAAGTAGAAGTGACAGACTCGGTGGAAGTACAGGAAATTGTCTGCAAATACGGCATCCCCATAGACAAGTATGACATCAATTACGGCATTGTCAAACCGGGGCAAAACCTTTCCGTCATCCTGGGTGACCACGGAGTATCGACGGAGACCATCCATGAACTGAACCAGAAAGCGGAAGGGGTATTCGATGTACGGAAGGTACGCGACGGACAATCGTACGCCGTATTTTGCCGGAAGGACAGTACCCGACAGGTACGCTTCTTCGTGTACGAGGAGAACCCCAAATCGTACATTGTGTTCGATTTGCGTGACCAACGCCGGGTATACCGCGGAGAGAATCCCGTAGAATGGAAACAGAAAGAAATCAGGGGCAAGGTAGAATCGTCTTTGTGGGTGGCCATGCAGAAACAGGATACTTCTCCCTTACTCGCCATGGAGTTATCGAATATCTACGGATGGACTATCGATTTCTTCAGTCTGCAGAAGGAGGATGAGTTCCGGGTAATCTACGAACAAGAATGTGTGGAGGGCAAAGAACTGGACAATTTCCACATTCTGGCGGCTTCGTTCCGCTACTCAGACAGTGTGTATTATGCTATCCCCTTTGTACAAGACGGCGAAAAGCTGTATTACGGATCCACGGGCAACAGCCTGGAGGGAGCTTTCCTGAAGGCTCCGCTGGACTTTTACCGCATCACCTCACGTTTCTCGAACAGCCGGTTCCATCCGGTATTGCGCCGCTACCGTGCCCACCACGGGGTGGATTATGCGGCTCCAACGGGTACACCGGTATACGCCATCGGTAACGGAAAGGTCATCGCAAAAGGCTATCAGGCCAACGGAGGCGGAAACTACCTGAAGATACGGCATAACAGTGTATACGTCACTACATACATGCACCTGTCACGCTTTGCCAAAGGTATCCAGGTGGGATCAGAGGTGAAGCAGAAGGAGGTGATAGGCTACGTGGGCTCTACTGGGCTTTCTACGGGTCCGCACCTGGACTTCCGGGTATTCGAGAACGGCAAGCCCATCAACCCGCTACTCATCAAGTCGCAACCCAAGAAGCCTATCAGCCCGGCAAACATGCCTGCCTTCGAGGTATTGCGCGACTCGCTCGTAAAACGCCTCTCGGCTTTGGATTCACTGGCGACGGACTCCATCTGAGACACTTGTACCGGCCTTCAGGATGATACCAGTCGGTAGCCGCCATCGAGGGACTGATGG
>URWP01000225.1 GCA_900551645.1 uncultured Bacteroides sp. | reverse complement strand
CGGAAGCGACATCATCCCCACCATCAGGATAGCGACCACCAACAGATAAACCGTTTGAATACGTTGTATCATCGCGTTTCCTTCTAGATTATTATTGCAGTTTTTCTTTTTCCTTAGCCGGATTGCGGTAATATACCTTTCCTTCGATATACTCTTGTGTAGCAATCAGTGTAGGTTTCGGTAACTTTTCGTAATACCGTGAAATCTCAATCTGTTCTCTGTTTTCGAAAACTTCTTCCAGATTGTCGTTGTACGAAGCAAATTCCTGCAATTTCTTGGAAAGATCATTCTTCATTTCCACTGCAATCTGGTTTGCACGCTTGCCAATGATCGCTACAGTTTCATAAATATTACCAGTATCTTCACACAGTTCCATCAAGTCACGGGTAACAGTCGTCGTAGGAGCATTTGTTTTCTTATAATCCATAATTCCTTAATTAATATATAATGTAATTATTTTAATCTTCTTCGGTAGTCTTGATATATTTGCTGGCATCCTTGAAAATATCTTCCACTTCCTTAATATACTTACTTTCAGGGAATTCGTTCTTGAACGCATAATATTCATCCACCGTTTCCAGCATACGTTCTTCTTTCTTTTCCAATACACTTTCCTTAGCCATATCGTATTTGGCACGGAGAATCAGAATAGAAAGTTCCTCACGCAATTTGGTATAAGGATAATCCTTCAGAATATTCTGGGCAGTTACGATAGCCGCCAGGTAGTTGTTACCTGTACTGGTATACGTAGTATTTCCGGTATACGAACCCAGATCATAATACAACTTGGCAGACAGATATTCCTTCTCCACCAGTTTGTCCTGCAGTTCGAATATCATGTTCTGTGCCAAATCCCGACGCTCGCTCCGTGGAAAATATTCCATGAACATCTGAAGTTCCTGAATAGCTTTGTATGTACTACTCTGATCCAATTTAGGTTCTGGAGTATCCAGATACAAGGCCTTGCCGCTGTTATAACGCGCCAGTTCTGTATAAGTTCCACGCGGATAAGTAGTATAGTAAGTATTAAAATAATGTGAAGCTGTAACGTAGTCTCCTTGGTTAAAATAAGTCATCGCCAACATATACAAGGATTCTTCCCCGTAAGCTGTACCTTTCATGATTGGAATCAACTCTTCCAAGATAGTGGCAGCTTTCGAATTCTGACCTTTGGCGAAATAGCTTTTTGCAGCTTCATATTTATATTCGTAATCTGTGCTTTTCAGCACTTTATTATACTCTCCACACGATGAAAAGACACCGGCAGAAAGGAGGGCCAATACGATGTATTTTTTCATATCAATCAATATAGTTGTGCAAAATTACTCTTTTTCAATGAATAATACAATACATCAATGTTTTTTAAGATTAATTTTTCCCTGTTTATAGACAAACGGAAAATTATGTGTATTTTTACACCCCTACAGGATTTATCCGCAAGAGGAAATCCGCACCTGTTTATCCGATAACACGAAAGATTGATTTCTATGAATTTTGAACTGATATCAGACTATAAACCGACGGGAGACCAACCGGAAGCGATTGCCCAACTGACAGAAGGTGTACTGAACCATGTTCCAGCACAGACTCTGCTGGGAGTAACCGGATCCGGCAAGACTTTCACCATAGCCAATGTAATCAAGAATGTCAATAAACCGACACTGATTCTGAGTCATAACAAGACATTGGCTGCCCAGCTGTACGGTGAATTCAAAAGTTTCTTTCCGAACAATGCCGTAGAATATTACGTTTCCTATTACGACTATTACCAGCCGGAAGCTTATCTTCCTTCTACCGATACCTATATCGAGAAAGACCTGGCTATCAATGAAGAAATCGACAAGCCCCGCCTGGCAGCCACTTCTTCCCTGCTTTCGGGTAGAAAAGATGTCATCGTCGTATCATCCGTATCATGCATTTATGGCATGGGAAACCCGGCTGATTTCTACAACAACGTCATCGATATCAAGAAAGGAAAACTCCTGGATCGGAACGTATTCCTGCGTAAACTGGTGGACAGTTTGTATGTACGTAACGACATAGAGCTGAACCGGGGAAATTTCCGGGTAAAAGGAGACACGGTAGATATCTATCTGGCATACAATGACAACGTATTGCGGGTAATGTTCTGGGATGACGAGATAGACGGTATCGAAGAAGTAGACCCGATTTCGGGACATCGGCTGGGTACCTTCGATGAATATAAGATTTATCCCGCCAACCTATTCATGACTACCAAGGAAAGTACTTTACGAGCTATCCATCAGATAGAAGACGACCTGAAGAAACAAGTAGATTTCTTCGAGGAGAACGGAAAACCGTATGAGGCAAAACGCCTGTATGAACGGGTAACATACGATGTGGAAATGCTACGTGAACTGGGGCACTGTTCCGGTATTGAAAACTACTCGCGATATTTTGATGGTCGGGAACCGGGTACACGTCCGTACTGTCTTTTGGACTTTTTCCCTGAAGATTTCCTGATAGTGATAGATGAAAGTCATGTAAGTGTTCCGCAGATACGGGCTATGTACGGAGGCGACCGGGCACGGAAAGAAAACTTGGTAGAATATGGATTCAGGTTGCCCGCAGCAATGGATAACCGCCCGCTCAAATTCGAAGAGTTCCAGGAAATGGCAAAACAGGTCATCTATGTCAGCGCTACTCCGGCAGATTATGAACTGATACAAAGTGAAGGCATCGTAGTAGAACAGGTTATCCGCCCCACCGGACTGTTGGACCCCGTCATCGAAGTACGTCCAAGCCTTAATCAGATAGATGATTTGATGGAGGAAATCCAGCAACGCATAGAAAAAGAGGAACGTACATTGGTAACTACCCTGACTAAACGAATGGCAGAAGAACTGACAGAATACCTGCTGAACAATGGTATCCGCTGTAATTATATCCATAGTGATGTAGACACACTGGAACGGGTAAAAATCATGGAAGAACTACGACAAGGAATCTACGACGTACTGATTGGTGTCAACCTGCTGCGTGAAGGACTCGACTTACCGGAAGTATCGCTGGTAGCTATCCTGGATGCTGACAAGGAAGGTTTTCTCCGTTCTCACCGTTCACTTACCCAAACGGCAGGACGTGCTGCCCGTAACGTAAACGGAAAAGTTATCATGTATGCAGACAAAATAACAGACAGCATGCAGCAAACCATCGATGAAACTAACCGCCGAAGAGAAAAGCAGTTGGCTTATAACGAAGCTCATGGTATTACCCCTCAGCAAATCAAGAAAAACCGGACCAACATATTGTTGGACAACCATACAGAAAGTACTTCTAAGGAGCCGAAACCTTACACCGAAACCACCGGTAGCATGACAGCTGCTGCCGACCCGATTGTATCCTACATGACAAAAGACCAGTTGAAACGCAGCATCGAACGGACACGGAAACAGATGCAGGAAGCTGCCAAGAATCTGGATTTCATCGAAGCTGCCCAATACCGGGACGAACTGATACGGCTGGAAGAATTGCTGAAAGAAAAATGATAAGAACTGACAAATATAAGAAAGGCAGGGTAACCCGAAAGTTCCCTGCCTCTCTTTATAGAAATCTCTTTGATTATTTCTTTTCGATATCGATGCCTTTGTTGCGCAATGTCATCGCCATCAGTCTGACATAGTTGGAATACTGCTTTTCATCCAACGTCTGTTTCATCAGTTTCAAGTTACCGTACACTGCATTCCGTACTTTTTCTTCTGAATTCTTGGAACGGTTTGCACGTTTCATTTCGTCCTGAAAGAAATCACAAATGTCTGCTACCTGATCATGCTGTCTTGCATCCAACTGGAGATATTTAGACAACTTACTTTTGTTGATGGTACCATCCCATTGCTGAGGAGTGGCGTCAGCTTTCTCCTGAGCAAAAACCGAAGCAGAAAATGCCAGAGCGGCAACCAATGTCAATCCTAATTTCTTCATAATACCTTAAATTAAAATTTTTACCTTAAAAATTTATCCTATTAACAATCCTCTTATTCCTAGAGGTTTTATCTTTTTACCGATGCAAAGATACAGAGTACTTCTGTTTTACCAAATATTCGGACAATAATTATGCCTAAAAGCATACTTTTATTGATTTACATCAAGGCGAAAATAATAAATTGGGCATATATGAAACAAGATTGTAACAATATACAATACATACACGCAGAAACAATTCAACTAGTCAGAAAAATTCAAGAACATTATCCATTTTGATTTTACCACTTTATCTGAAAGAAAAACCACTGAGAATATCTGATTCATGTCTGATATCTCATGAACGGCGAAGTGTAGAATTTCGCAAGTATAAAAACGGCATAAACAATCCATACAGTATCAGCCAAAGATTAACAAACAGCCTAAATGCAAGAAAGCCCCTGACAGGCAGGAGCTTTCTTGTATATAATAAATGATAGATAATGATTATCCACCGAAGTTGTCGTACATGATAGAAGACTCTTCCACGCCAA
>URWP01000224.1 GCA_900551645.1 uncultured Bacteroides sp. | reverse complement strand
ACCCAGAGCGGCGGTTACAAATCCCAGCGGCTCTGCCAGACGTTCGGCCTGGAAAATGGAATCGGACGAGAATTTCCGGTAAAAATCCATAAAGTCTTCTTCACCGTCAGTCTCATGGGCCAGATGTTGCAAGTTAATGGCCTCGAGGAACCAGGACTGTCCCTTGCGCTGGAAATAATATCTACGTATCTGACTTTTCTCCAGGTTTATCAGGTCTACCTGTACACTCATCATACTGGTGTCCTTTTCCAGTTCCATATCCTCCTCCTTATCGAACAGGACCGTATAGGCCGGATCCCGACTAAAGAGATAATCGTGTGTCCATTCGTCTTTCCGGACGCGGACAATCTTATCACCTTTATAGGTAGACACGGGGAAAATGATACGGGAAAGCTGGAACTTGGCGTCTGAAGCGAAATTATAGAAGAAATCGGCAAAACTCTCATCGGCCGATGGAGGAATCACATCCTCTATCACCAGCGAAGTATCGGTCTTTACCGAATCTGAATCTGCTTTCAGCGAATCAATCTGTCCAGTCAATGTCTCGAAGGGGTCTATCTTCTTCTTACCTCCTTCACAGGATACCATCAGCACCAACAGAAGGCACCCAAAGATTAGTTTTTTCATTGTTCTCATCGAAAAATCGGATGCAAAATTATCCTTTTTTTCATTTCGTTCTTACTTTTGAAAAGAGATTTCTCATTTATTGGGCAAAAAAACGGATTATTTCGGTGAAAATCCTTAACTTTGCCCTCAAGAAAAAAATAATAACCGAAATATGTTAGCAAAAATAGAAGAATTACTCCGGGAAGTGGAAGGAATGACCGCCGCCAATGCGGAAGAACTGGAAGCCCTCCGAATCAAGTACCTGAGTAAAAAAGGAGCTATTAACGCATTGATGGCAGATTTCCGCAACGTACCTGCCGAACAGAAGAAAGAAGTAGGTATGAAGTTGAACGAACTGAAAAACCTCGCCCAGGAACGCATCAATGCCCTGAAAGAAACGTTCGAGAACCAAGATAACGGAGCGGCCGAACTTGACCTGACCCGTACCGCCTACCCTGTCGGTCTGGGTACGCGTCACCCGTTGTCCATCGTCCGCAATGAAATCATCGACATCTTCAGCCGTCTGGGATTCACTATCGCCGAAGGACCGGAGGTGGAAGATGACTGGCATGTATTCTCGTCCATGAACTTTCCCGAAGATCATCCGGCACGCGACATGCAGGATACTTTCTTCATCGAAAGTCATCCGGACATCCTGCTCCGTACACACACCTCATCGGTACAGAGCCGTGTGATGGAAGTATCACAACCTCCTATCCGCGTTATCTGTCCGGGACGTGTATACCGTAACGAAGCCATCAGCTACCGTGCACACTGCTTCTTCCATCAGGTAGAAGGTCTGTACATCGACAAGAACGTATCGTTCACCGATTTGAAGCAAGTGCTGCTCCAGTTTGCCCAGGAAATGTTCGGACCGGAAACCAAAATCCGTCTGCGTCCGTCGTACTTCCCGTTCACTGAACCAAGCGCTGAAATGGACATCAGCTGCGACATCTGCGGCGGTAAAGGCTGTCCGTTCTGTAAATATACCGGATGGGTAGAAATTCTGGGAAGCCAACGGCATCGACAGCAAAATCTACACCGGCTATGCCTTCGGTATGGGTGTAGAACGTATCACCAATCTGAAATACAAGGTAAAAGACCTGCGTATGTTCTCAGAGAATGATACTCGTTTCCTGGAAGAGTTCGAAGCGGCCAACTAGGAAACCTTATGAATCAGGCTTTTATATGCACTTTAAAAAAGATAACAGAATCATCTTGGCCGTGAGGTTAGGATGATTCGCCTTTTTTATCAGGTTATATGACAAAGGATAAACTTGTTACTCCCAGCTATTGCTTCATTCTGGCGGCAAATTTCCTGCTTTATTTCGGATTCTGGCTGCTCACTCCCGTACTTCCTTTCTACCTGCTTGAAGAATTTCAGGTATCGAATACCACCATCGGCATCGTGCTGAGCTGCTATACCATCGCGGCCCTCTGCATCCGTCCGTTTTCGGGCTACCTGCTGGACACGTTCTCCCGCAAACCTTTGTACCTGCTTGCCTATTTCATCTTTACCCTGGTCTTTGCCGGATACATGGTAGCGGGGCTGCTTACCCTGTTCATCCTGCTCCGCATTATTCACGGTGTTTCATTCGGAATGGTAACGGTGGGAAGCAATACGATAGTTATCGACATCATGCCCTCTTCCCGGCGCGGAGAGGGACTGGGGTACTACGGACTAGCCAACAACACTGCCATGTCCATCGGTCCGATGTTCGGCCTGTTCCTGCATAGCGCGGGAGTTTCCTACATCACCATTTTCTCTTACTCACTGGCTTCGTGTATCCTGGGATTCCTGGCCGCCTGCCTGGTAAAGACCAGCTACCGTCCGCCGGTAAAACGGGAACCCATCTCACTGGACCGTTTCATCCTGTTGAAAGGCATTCCGGCCGGAATCTGCCTGCTTCTGCTCTCTATTCCTTACGGCATGACCACCAACTACGTGGCCATGTATGCCAAGCAAATCGGACTTACGGCGGAAACCGGCTTCTTCTTTACTCTTATGGCTATAGGAATGGCCGTCAGCCGGTTATTCAGCGGAAGACTGGTAGACAAAGGAATGGTAACGGGAGTTATTCAGGCCGGTCTCTACCTGGTATGCCTGTGCTATTTCAGCCTGACCGCCTGCGGATGGCTGGTAAACTGGAACGTGACATTCACCACCGTGCTGTTCTTCACCATCTCCCTGCTACTGGGTATCGGGTTCGGCACCATGTTTCCGGCCTACAACACCCTTTTCGTCAACCTGGCCCCGAACAGCCAGCGTGGAACGGCTACCAGTACCTACCTGACCTCGTGGGACGTAGGCATCGGCATCGGAATGCTCACCGGAGGTTACATCGCCGAAATCGCCTCATTCCGCATCTCCTACCTGTTCGGCGCGGCGCTGACCGTCGTTTCCCTGTTCTATTTCCAGTTCAAGGCCGGTCCGCATTTCAACAAGAACAAGCTGAGATGACCTGTCAATCCCGATAGGTCAGAACAAAGATATGCGAAAAACGTCCGTCTACTTCCGATACCTGAACGGAGAGAATAAAAGGATCGAACATCTCCGCCCATTCATTGATGAACGGAGGCAGGTATTCCTTGAAGAATTCTTTGTTACGGGCTACCTCTTTCATATCGGTCACCATGATGTACGAAGCCGTAGACGACAGATTGGCCACACACTGGTGGAAGAGGTCATCTTCCTGATTCACTGAAGCCCGGTTGATGCAAGAATCAATACGTGCGGTACCCGAAAGGATAAGCAGACTGTCCTTCTTCACCGGAGGTATCCGGCTCAACCGTTCGGCCATGACAGGCATACAAGCCTCAGGACCCGCCATGGCACCATTCAGATAGATAACCTCACTATTCATGTGAAGATCGAACTCACTCCAGCAATAATCCCGCTTGCCCGTCAACAAAGGTACCGAGGCCGTCCGCCCGTAAAAAGTCATGAAACGGGAAGACTTGTTATGATGCAACGACTCAAAAACCGTATCCTTACTCAGGGAACGTCCGTCCAGCTGGGCATCGATAACCTGCTCTATCAGCCGTTTTTCATGGCTGGCTACCAGAAATCCCTTTCCTCCATACAACGACAGGAAATCTTCGGCATCCAACGGATATATCTGGATTTCCTTTCCACGGTATATTTCCTTCTTCGGCATGAACTTGTCACCGTATTTCTCGCGGAGCACTTCCTTGAAAAGGTCCTTTCCTTCCTTACTCATCCGGAAATAAGCGACCATATCGCGCGGATTTCCCGGAAAATGAAAGCTGAGCATCAGCTGGTTGACCTGGTTACTCAACCCGTGCGCCGCATGAGAAGTATACTGGGTAAGTTCATAAAAGATGGTTTCTATCAGATTGGACTGATGCAAGGTATCGAATTGGGCCGCATAGGCCATCTGCGGAAGCTCGCTGATAAAGAAATCTACATTATCCGTTTCCACCAGACCACGTGAATCGGCAGGGACCAGATCCAGCAGGTCCATGGTCTGAGTCTTGTCGGCCAACTTCAGTTGGACAAAACTATATACACCTACCCCTACACAAAACAACAAGGTAGAAAGAATGACGGCAAATTTGGCAACGGTACGTAGTCTCATGTTCCCTCCTATTCCATTTTCTACAAAGATATTAAAAAACTTTTAAAAAGTACAAATAAAACGGAAGAATAAAACCGGAAGGATACAAAAAAACTCCTGAAGAAACCAGGAGTCTGAGGAGGGGTGACTAGTGGGACTCGAACCCACGACATTCAGAACCACAATCTGACGCTCTAACCAACTGAACTATAGTCACCATGTTGGTAATCTAAAAAATACTTCCTCAAGGAAAGAGAGGGTGACTAGTGGGACTCGAACCCACGACATTCAGAACCACAATCTGACGCTCTA
>URWP01000223.1 GCA_900551645.1 uncultured Bacteroides sp. | reverse complement strand
GGACCTGACGGCTGGTATTTCTTATGGTGACCGTTTCTTCAATAATAAATTGGGAGTCATGCTGGCAGGAAGTTTCCTGAATACCTACCGAGGAAAAGAAAGCCAGATTTATTATCAGCCGGGTACAACGCACTATGGCATTGAGTATCGGAATTATTCGTCGCAGCAGACACGTGCAGGAGTGCATGCCAAATTGGATTACAACATCAATGATAATCACAAGCTGACCTGGTATAACGGTTATATGGATATGAGTGAGGCTGAAGTACGTGACGGACAGGATGACAAGGAACGTCAGGTACGTATGAAATGGAATCATCAGTATATCTTCAATTCTACGCTGAAAGGAGAACATCTGTTCCTGGAAAACGGTAAACTGAAACTGGACTGGTCGGCTGTATGGTCGAAGGCATTCAGCGAAACTCCGGACAATGCTGAAATTTATCTGCAAGGTACACATGTACAGACTTCAGGAGCTGCCGTACGCCGTTGGGAGCATAATTCCGATCAGGACAAGGCTGCTTACGTGAATCTTTCATATAAATTACAGAATGCCGCAAACGGGACATTCGATTTCTCGGTCGGTGGTATGTATCGCGATAAGAAACGTGACAGTTTCTTCAATGAATATACTTTTAATTCGGCTACCGGAAGTAAGGATCCTCAGTACTTGGGTGAAGACTGGAATAATTTCGATGAAATACTTCTTACACCGCGTCCGTATGGAAACATAGGTGATCCGCTGAACTACGATGCGACCGAACGCATCGGGGCGGCTTATGGGATGGTGAAGTATACGTATGGTAAATGGGAATTCATTGCCGGGGTGCGTATGGAACATACCAATCAGGGATATGTACTGAAATTTGCCCGTGATGTAGACCCTGAAGGCAACCAGAAATATACTGATATCTTGCCGAGTTTTCACACCAAATACAATGTACACGAGAATGCGAACCTGCGTTTTTCTTATGCACGTTCCATCAATCGGCCCAGTTTCTTCGAAATTGTTCCTTACAGCATCATCAATGAGGACTACAAGGAAAAAGGAAATCCCGATTTGAAACATACGGTAGCCGACAACGTCGATGTGCGTTATGAATTTTTCCCACGCTCTTCGGAACAGTTTATGGTGGGAGTGTTCTATAAGAAACTGGATAATCCGATAGAATACGGGCTGATTAATGAAGGACAGGATACTTATTATAAACCGATGAACTTTGGTACGGCCCGTAACCTGGGTGCGGAAATCGATGTAATGAAATATTTCAACTGGTTTGGTATCAAAGCCAATTATACCTATACCCATTCGAAGGTAACGACAGACAAACGGGTGATGGACGGTTCGGAAGTGACCTCCAAGCGTCAGTCACGTCCGTTGTTCGGACAGGCTGCTCATGTGGCTAACCTCTCGTTTCTGTTCAAGGACACTAAGTATGGTTGGGAAGGACAGTTGGCTGGAAGCTATACCGGCAAACGTCTGAGTGATATTTCTAACTGGTATGACGATGACATTTGGGAAGACGGATATTTCCAACTGGACGCTTCTGTAGAAAAGAGTTGGAAGAACGGTATCAGTGTTTTTGCCAAAGCTTCTAATCTGCTTGATATTCCTTTGCTCCGATTCATTCAGAAGGGGCCGCATACAGCCGATGTGGATTCGGAACGTAAGGATGGTAATGTCATCGAGCGTAAGGAATGGCACGGACAGTCCTTCATGTTGGGAATCCGGTACAGATTGTGATTGATTTTTACTTTTCTTTTGGACAGCCAATAGAAAAAAGGTAACAAAAAGAAAAACCGCCGGTTCAAAACTAAGGCCGGGATTTATTCCGATTGGAAATAAATGTAAGAGGGATTATTTGATTAGAAATTTAACTATAGCAAACGAACGTTTTAACAAGTATTTTTTAAGGTATGAAATTCAATGCATTTTTAGTAGGTGCGACTTTGATGTCGATGACATTTGTCGCTTGTAGTGATGACGAACCGGTGAAAGACAACGGTGGAAATAGCGAAGGTGGCGACAATCCTCCTGTGGAAGAGGTTGTTTCCGGCGAAGTAGAAGGTGTATGGACTGCCAATTCCATTGTCAAGGTAGGTGGACACATCACAGTACCGGCAGGCAAGAGTCTGACCATCGAACCGGGTGTACAGGTTATTTTCGATGATAACGGAGTAGGTGTGAACCATGTGCCTATTGAATTTACGGTAGATGGCAATCTTTATTGCGAAGGTACAGCCGAAAACCCGATTCTGTTTTCAGTAGCTGAAGAAGACCGTGTAGAGGAAAATATCTTTGCCGGATTGTGGGGAGGTATCGTTGCTTCAGAATCGTGCGAGGAAATGCTGATAGATCATACAGTGATTGAATATACAGGAGGACAGGTAGTAGAAGGTTCTCCGGCTGCAACAAACGGTGTATATACTGCCGGTGACGACGCTTATCCGCAGATTACTACCAATAATATCAACGGCCGCTATGTTATTACCAATTCTGTATTGCGTAACGGATGGTCGGACGGTATCTACCTGATGGGAGGTAATGCTATCATTGCCGATAATATTTTTGCTGCCAATGGTTATGACGGTGCCGAAGCTGTCAATGTAAAAGCCGGATGTACAGTCGATGTAGCCGGAAACATTATGTTCAGCCCGAATACGAATGGTCTGAAACTTTCCAGTTCAGGTCAGAGCGAGAACCGCGGACAGGCCAAGATTCAAGTGTATAACAATACTATCTTGAATGCCGGCTGGCGTCGTGACGGTGAAAAAGGAGGAGGTATCTATGTAGAAAAGAATGCCTTGGTAAATGTCATCAACAATCTGGTAGTGAACTGTAAGTTCCGTGCTATGACTCCGAACTATACAATTCCTAACAATCCGGACGAAGGTTATGCTTCTGCTTCAGTTATCGACTACAACTATTATGCATCAGGCAGCCAGAAGAGTGATATCGTTTACGAAGAAGAGAGTGGTGTGGCTTATGCATGGCAAGGATATAACTATGACCACGAAAATTATTATACCGGTGTAGTTGACAAGAACAGTATCATTGCAACCGAAACGGATTCAAAAGATCCGATGTTCGTAAACTATGGATTTAATGAAGTACCTTTGACTGACTACGTGTATGATGAAAACTGGGATTTCCATGTAAAGGCTGGCTCACCGGTTCTGGAAGGTACTTATCCGGGCAATGATATCGTTCCTTATTTTGCTGGAGGTCTGACTGTAAACGGACAGTCTTATGAATCACCGGCCATCCAGGGACATTTCGGTGCTTATGGAGCCAACTGATTTGGATAAACAAGCTCCCTAATATACATTTTATATACATTCCTTTTTGGGTCCGGTATCGAAGTGATTCAATATCGGACCTTTTTAGTTTACGGACCGTCGGAGAATAAAAAAATTGTATCGGATGTCTGTTTTTCGGATTTTTTTCAGTTTTGTATATCAATTTTGCATCAGAAAAAACGAACGGGCGTTTTACGGAAAACGTGCTCGCTCTTTCATGAAAACGAACGGACGTTTTATGTAAAACGTGCTCGTATCTTATCCGAAACGAACAGACGTTTTACAATGCCGATAAGGTCTGTGAATGAAAACAATATAGACAGAAATATAACATTAAAATTTGAAGATTTATGATTTCTATTAGAAAAACAGTAATGACTCTTTGTCTGGTTTGGGTATCAATGATTGCTTTCGCCCTACCGGAAGTTTGGAAAACATTAGAAAAACCGTTGAACTTTCTGTTGGCGAACGATTTGGGGCGCAATGGATATTATGACCAAAAGCCGATTGCCGAACTGATGGGTAACTTGGCCGAGGAAGTCGGGATAGAGTGTGTGGTAGCTGTCGGCGATGTTCACCATTTTGAAGGGGTACGGAGTGTGAGCGATCCGCTTTGGATGACTAATTATGAGTTGATATACAGCCATCCGGAATTGATGCTGCCTTGGTATGCTATTTTGGGAAATCATGAATACCGTGGCAATTCGCAGGCACCGATAGATTATACCCAGGTAAGTGCACGCTGGAACATGCCCGACCGCTATTATACAAAGGTGGTAGAGAATGATGATGTGACTGTTCGTCTGGTCATGATTGATACGGCTCCGCTGATGGACAAGTATCGCGAGGATACTGAAAAATATCCGGATGCCTGCAAGCAGGATATGAACAGACAGTTGGCTTGGATTGACTCAGTACTGACTTCAGCCAAGGAAGATTGGGTACTTGTGGTGGGCCATCATCCTATCTATGCCGAGACTTCGAAAGAAGATTCCGAACGTAAGGATTTGCAGAAACGGGTAGATACCATTTTGCGTAAGCATGCCAATGTAGATATGTACCTGTGCGGTCATATCCATAATTTCCAGCATATCCGTATGCCGGGCAGTCATTTGGACTATGTGGTGAATACATCGGGTTCGCTGAGCCGTAAGGTAAAACCCATTGAAGGTACGCAGTTCTGTAGTGGTGAAACCGGCTTCTCGCTG
>URWP01000222.1 GCA_900551645.1 uncultured Bacteroides sp. | reverse complement strand
GTCAAGCAACTGATGGATATCTATTGTCAGTCTGTAGGATATAATTCCGTATTGCTGTTGAATATTCCTCCTGACAGGGAAGGGCGTATCAATGCGGCAGATGCTCAGCGTCTGAAGGAATTTGCCGAATTCCGGAAGAAGGCATTTGCTGATAATCGGGTAGTTGCGGGTGATACTCCATGGAATACCGCTGCGGTTTCCAGTCGTTCGTATGCCTTGAAACCGGCTTCTACGGTTAATTGGGTAATGGTACAGGAAGATATTGCTCAGGGACAGCGTATTGAGAAGTTCACGATAGATGCATATACCCAAGGTGCCTGGAAGACTATGGGTGAGGGTACGACAGTTGGGTATAAACGTATGCTCCGTTTTCCGGATATACAGGCTGATTCATTACGTTTGACTATCAATGAATCTCGTTTGGACGGAAATATTATCCAGTTGGCAGCTTATCATGTTCCGGAAGTAGAGGAAACGGCTACTCAAGGTTCATGGAATGATTTGGACCGTTCTACTTGGAAGCTGGTGAAGGAAGATCCGGTAACGGTTGATTTAGGAAAGGTGGTTTCCCTGAAATCGTTTACTTATGCTCCGTTGAATGGTGAGACTAAACCTACATTGGCTTTCCGTTATGATTTCTTTGTCAGCAAGGATGGTAAGAAATGGAAGAAAGTTATCACAAAAGGCGAATTTAGTAATATAGTCAACAATCCGCTTCCGCAGACCATACAGTTGCCGGCAACAGAAGATGCGCGTTATATCCGTTTACAGGCTACTACTGTAGATGGTAAAACGGCTCAGGTAATGCTGGAAGAACTGGGAGTAAGTCTGGTTAAATAAGCAAGATGTATCATTAAAGAAAGTTTTATGAAAAAATACATCCTGATGTTCCTGTGCTGCATGGTTGGTTCTCTACTGATCCTGCGAGCACAGGTTCATTTTAAAGAAGACGTACTGTATACCGTATCTCCGGCTATCAGTGAAAATCAGGTGATAGCTTTCAATGAGGAGGCTGCGCAGGCTTTTCTGAAAAATCGTCAGGCTTCCGATCGGTTGCAACAGTGGCGTATTTCTCATCTTTCAGGTAGTTACTGCCTGGTGAATCCGTTTGTAGATAAGTCTTTGCATGCTCGTGCGGATAAAACTTTAGGAGTGACTGAAACTAATGGGTCGGATGAATCGCAGCTTTGGTTGGTGAGAAAACTTGGCAAATATGTACAACTTATTCCGTCTAACATGCCGGACTTGGTATTGCTGTGTACTTCTGAAGGGAAATTGGAATTGGCAGATCTTAATACATCTGGAAAGTATGCAGAAACCCATTTCCTGATTCAGAAGAGCGATATGGAGCTTCCGGCAGGGTTGAAAAATACAGTAGCCGAGCGTCCGAAGGTTTATTGGGAGGATGAAACTCGTTTTGAAGAAAACAAGGAACCGGGACATGCCACATATATGCCTTATGCTTCGGAAAAAGAAATGATGGCTGATGTAGACTTTTACACTAAGCCTTGGAATGATTCACATAGTTCCCTGCAATATTCATTGAATGGCGAATGGGCTTTTAATCTGGTTTCAGAACCTTCGCAGCGTCCGGTGGATTTCTATAAAGAGAATTTTGATGTCTCCGGTTGGGAAACCATTCCGGTACCTTCCAATTGGGAAATGCAGGGATACGACCATCCGATTTATGCGAATGTAGAATATCCTCATGCCAATACACCTCCTTATATCAATCCCCGTAAGGGATTCAATGATGGAGGAAAGAACTACGGTATCAATCCGGTAGGTTCGTATGTACGTTTCTTCGACTTGCCACAAGATTGGGATAAACAGCGTACATTTATTCATTTCGGAGGTATTTATAGTGCTGCACTGGTGTATCTGAACGGGAAATATGTAGGTTATTCTCAGGGAGCCAATAATGTGGCAGAGTTTGATCTGACACCTTATTTACGTACCGGAAAGAACCGGTTGGCAGTTCAAGTGTTCCGTTGGAGTGACGGCTCTTATCTGGAATGTCAGGATATGTTCCGTATGAGCGGTATCTTCCGTGATGTGTATCTGTATAACGTCCCGGCAGTAAGCGTAAGAGACCATTATCTGACTTCTAGGCTGAATCCGTCTGTGGGGTATAAGGATGGAGTCTTGGATGTGGCTTTTACTTTGGATAACCGTGACCGACAGGAAGGTGTGAAGGAATTGATAGTAAAATTGATTGACCCTGATGGGAAAACTGTTACAGAAAGTGTACAGCAGGTTACTTACCGACCGGTACAGACGTTATGCCAGCTTAGGGTTTCTTTTGAACTGAAGGACTTGAAACTTTGGACAGCTGAGACTCCGGTACTGTATACACTTCACGTTGTACAGCGTGAAAATGGCAAAGAAGAAATGGCATTTGCTACCAAATACGGATTCCGGGACATTTCAATCCGTAACTCTTTAGTCTACATTAATGGACAGCGCGTTTTCTTTAAGGGTACCAACCGACATGACACGCATCCGTTATACGGTCGTGCCGTACCTGTAGAATCAATGCTGCGGGATGTGTTGCTAATGAAGCAGAATAATATCAATACCATCCGTACTTCGCATTATCCGAATTCAGAACGTATGTATGCAATGTTCGATTATTACGGGCTTTATACCATGGATGAAGCAGACTTGGAGGATCATGCCAATCAGTCTATCAGTGATATGCCTTCCTGGATTCCAGCTTTCGTCGACCGGATTGACCGGATGGTACTTCGGGACCGTAATCATCCGAGCGTTATCTTCTGGAGTCTGGGAAATGAAGCCGGTGGTGGAAGTAATTTCCAGGCTTGTTATGATGCTGTCCGTAAGCTAGATTCACGTCCTATCCATTATGAAGGTACTCGTGATGGAAAG
Source organism: uncultured Bacteroides sp. (assembly GCA_900551645.1). Classification (GTDB taxonomy): domain Bacteria; phylum Bacteroidota; class Bacteroidia; order Bacteroidales; family Bacteroidaceae; genus Phocaeicola. The sequence goes on along the minus strand of URWP01000222.1, from coordinate 1,654 downwards.
CCTTATGGAGGAAACCGTTTCAGTGATTTGTATTCGAAGATGTATCCGGGAATGAAATGGATGGATACGTATGTCAGTTCGTTTGATAAGCCGATGTTCATCTGTGAGTATGCCCATGCTATGGGAAATGCTATCGGTAACTTGAAAGAGTATTGGAACAGCATTGAAAACAGTACTTCTACCATCGGTGGGGCTATCTGGGACTGGGTAGATCAGGCTATCTATGACCCGCAGGAAATCAAACAGGGGATTTACCGTTTGCATACCGGATATGATTATCCGGGTCCTCATCAAGGGAATTTCTGTTCGAACGGTATCGTTTCTCCGGATCGTAGTGAGTCGCCGAAGCTGAAGGAAGTAAAAGCCGCTTATCAGTATGTAGCTTTCCGATTGGCAGAGAATGGAGAAAAGTCTAATCAGGTAACAGCTATTGTACGAAATAAATATGCATTTTTGCCGCTGTCTGAATTTGATTTGTTGTGGCAGGTAGTTCAGAATGGCCAGATAGTTTTTGCTGACAGTATGTTGTTGCCGGCAGTTGTTCCTGGAGATTCTGTAGAAATTCCATTACCCATGAAACATGTTCGTCTGGATAAGGCTGCCAAATCGGGAGATGAAATTCTGTTAAATCTTTTTGTCCGGTTGAAAGACAGCCAGCCGTGGGCTGAGGCTGGTCATCCGGTGGCACAACAGCAGTTTGAACTGGTGAAACGGGGGCCGTTACCGGAACTGAAGATTGGAAAATCGGGTAATGCACTTGAGGTTGTACGTGCTGGTGGAAAACTGACAGTACAGAACACGCTGTTGACAGCCGTCTTTAATCAGTCTACCGGTCAGTTGGATGAACTGGTGTTGAAAGGTCGGCAGGTTATTGTGCCAGGGCAGGGATTTCTGTATGACAATCATCGTTGGATAGAGAACGATACTTTCCGTAAGACAGAAAACGGTCTGGAAGAAACAGGTACTTGTGAAGTAACCGAAGAAACAGCCAAAACGGTTACTGTGCGTACTTCGCGTGATGGTTCTTTGTGTGGCACAACTTTGGTTTATACATTTACCTCGGATGGTATAATGACTTTAAAGGCCGAGTTTCAACCCAAGACTGATGAACTCCGTCGTTGTGGTCTGGTTTGTGGAATTGAACCTAGTCTGAATCAGGTTGATTATTATGCTTACGGTCCATGGGAAAACTATAATGACAGGAAGGACGGTTGCATGATAGGACGTTATACAACTACAGTAAAAGATATGTCGGAGAAGTATGTGAAGCCCCAATCTATGGGGAATCGGGAAGGGTTGCGTAACCTGCGTCTGACCGATACAAGTGGAAAAGGTATTGAAATAGAGACTGAGGGTACGGTGTCTTTCTCTTTGCAGCCATATACGGATGAAGACCTGATGTTGGCCAAGCATACTTGGGAGCTTCAGGAACGTCCATATCTGGTGTTGCATCTGGATGCAGCACTCCGTGGTGTGGGAAATGCCAGTTGCGGAAGTGATGTGGATACATTGCCGATATACCGGGTTCCTCAGCAACCGATGAGTTATACATTGCGTATTACAGCAGTAGAATAATTAACTGTAATTCATGTAAGAAAAGTAAGCATTCGAAGAAATGCACCTTTTACACTTTGAGGTTTGGTTGTAGCTTTGC
>URWP01000221.1 GCA_900551645.1 uncultured Bacteroides sp. | reverse complement strand
CTCATTAATGAGTCGCAAAAACTTACGCGAACCTGCCACGTTACAGCGTTCACCCACGTTCACGAAGTTGATGGCAGGGCTTACCTCCAGCAGTTCCAGCCCAGACAGCCACATGTATTCCGGCTCCGGTACAGGCACATGCGGCTTCTTTCCGACTATGAGTTCCCGATAACGGGCTATGTATTCTTCCGTCGTACCACAACATCCGCCGATAATATTCACCAACCCCTCTTCGATATATTCCTTGACCTCAGCCGCCATCTCATCAGGAGTCTGGTCATACTGACCCAAACTGTTCGGAAGTCCCGCGTTAGGATAAGCACTGATATAATATGGCGCACGATGTGCCAAATGCTCCAGAAACGGTTTCAACTGTTTCGCCCCGAATGAACAGTTCAAACCGATAGAAAAAATATCAGCATGCTGTACCGAAGCCAGGAACGCATCAAGCGTCTGTCCCGACAACGTACGTCCGGCCACATCCGAGACTGTCACCGACAGCATCAATGGCACTTTCCGACCAACCTTCTGCATTGAGATTTCCGCAGCCCGGATAGCAGCTTTGGCATTCAAGGTATCGAAAATAGTCTCTATCAGAAGAGCGTCCACCCCACCTTCCAGCAAAGCTTCCATCTGTTCCACATAAGCCGTTTCGAGCACATCGAAGGTCAACGCCCGGAAAGCCGGATCATTCACATCAGGACTCATCGAACAAGTCTTGTTGGTAGGGCCTACCGAACCGGCTACGAAACGTGGTTTTTCAGGGGTACGTGCGGAATATTCATCGGCCACCTTTCGGGCCAGACGGGCAGCTGCCAAGTTGATTTCCCGACAAAAAGGTTGCATGTGATAATCGGCCATCGAAACCGATGTAGCATTGAATGAATTAGTCTCGATAATATCAGCTCCAACCTCCAGGTATTTGCGATGAATTTCTTCGATAACATCCGGACGAGTCAGACACAACAGGTCATTATTCCCTTTCATCTGCCCCGGTACATCTTTAAACCGGTCTCCCCGAAAATCAGCCTCCGTCAGATTGTATTGTTGAATCATTGTACCCATAGCACCATCCAGTATCAGGATACGCTCGTTTATCAGTTCTTGTATTCCCATTGTATGCATGTATATAAGCTTACTAACTGTCTATTTACTACAAGAGTTCCCCCTCACGGGAGAACTCATCTCCTTTCCGGAATTTCCGGAGTATCAGTTCCTGACGAAACGGAATCAATGCTTGAACATCCGATCCATCATCCGTTTGTCTTCCTTCTCTTTCAATGTCTGCCGCTTATCGAACTGTTTTTTACCTTTGGCCAAAGCTATTACAACCTTTGCCAACCCCTTCTCATTAATATACAAACGAGTAGGAACAATGGTAAATCCCGGTTCGTCTGAAGTACGTTCCAATTTCCGCAATTCCTTTTTGGTCAACAACAGTTTCCGGTCTCTGCGGGCTGCGTGGTTATTGTACGACCCGTAAAAATATTCGGCAATATGCATGTTCTTTACCCACAATTCACCACGTGAGAAAAAACAATAGGTATCCACCAGACTGGCTTTTCCCTGACGGATAGACTTGATTTCAGTACCTGTCAGTACAATACCAGCCGTATAGGTATCAATGAACTCGTAATCGAACGAAGCACGCTTGTTCTTGATGTTGATAGCATTATTTGTTGTAGCAGGTTTCATCAGTTCAAAATAACAGATAACTCATTAAATACATATTCAATAACAAAAGGACAGAACAGCAGAAAAACAGTCGCCATTACCGCATATCCCGTCTGCTTCCTTTCTTCTACTTCCAACAGGGCACGGACCCCTTCAAAAGCTACATATAAAGTATAGACCTGTAAGATCCAATGCAGAATCAGAATCGAAAACAATCCACTGATAATATTCAGCAGAAAAGTAACCACCATGGAATATCCGACAAACAACTGTATCACCTCGCGGGAAGCCTTGCATCCGAACCAACGTTCTCCTACACTTCTAATCAGATAAGAAGCCAGGAAAAAGCCTCCGAATAAAGCTACTGCCACAGCGCAGCAACGGGTTAATGCCAGTTGTATGACTTCTGCCGTAAAATCCTTCCCGATAAAAGTACCTATGAATTCAGACAGTCCGCACAGTCCGATCATAGGATATACAAAATCAGGCAATACAGACTTTCCATCTTCAGTAGCCTTTATTTCTTTCCAGGTCTTGGCCGGCGAAGATACAAGTCCGATAGCCTTTCTATATAAATCCTTATAATTCAATGTACCAAAATTTTAATTCATACTCCGAAAGAACCGCAAATGTATAAAAAAAGAATGAGATAACGACACAAATTTCCAGATTCTGTTATTATCAGGCAAGAAAGCATACAAAGAAAAAGGCAGAGATACTATTCCCCAAAGTATCTCTGCCAGAAAATTATGTCAACAATCTATTTATAACTCAATCCGCATCAATAACCCATCGGAGTCATGAAATCAGATACAGCCATCCGGCACTTCAACGGTTCCTGACTGGAAGATGAGTTCAGATTCAATGTCACATCAATTGAATCCTTACCAGACTGCATGTACTGACCATATAATTCATATGGCATTCTTACGCTGATGACATAAGTCATTGAAGAACCCATCTGAGATTCAAGAGAGTTATTGAAATACAGATTCATATTCAAACTACCTTCGGCAGTATTCACATCTTTCTGACCATCATAGTACACACCGAAATACAACGGTGCATTACCGATTGAGAAAGTCGGAGTAAATGTCATATAGCCATTCTTTACATAAAAGCCTCCTGTAGCAGCATTAGCAGATGAGATTTTTTTACCTTTCAAGGCAATAGAGTCATTACCTGCTGTCTGATACTGAGTACTGAGTGTATCTACAGCCATAGTATAAGTAGGAATGCTATAAGAATATGCTCCATTCACAACAATGGTATAAGTAGTATTGGGCTGCAACTGTGTAACATCACTCTGATCTTCTGTCAAATCAAAAGCTATCACAGCTCTTTTGACGCCATCCAAATTCAAATTGGCAACACTTTCAGTCGTTGGTTGAAGCTTAATATTCTCTCCAGCATCACAATAAAAAGTATACCCTAACAATTTATCTCCTGTAATGGTTACAGCAGCCTGGAATGTCGGATAATTTGATGATCCTTCACTGTCCAGACAAGAAGTAAAACCTAACACACTCACCAATGCAGCAAAAATCACTGCCAATTTTGTCTTCTTCATATTCCTCTTTTTTGTTTTTAATAATTGTTTTTCCAGTATTTTTATAAAACTATTTCCTAAATGCCAAACCTAAACAAATACTGCACAAGCGCCCGAAGTTTTTTTCATCATAAACATTCTTTAACTTTCTATCGCCGCAAACTGTTCGATATGTTCATCTACATACGAAACTACCTGTGCAGTCACCTGCTCTTCCATGTCCATAAATTGCTCTTCCAAATCATCAAACGCTTCATATTGCTCATACATAGCCATGAATTCTTCTTCTGTACGTTCCTTTTCCAGATCTTTCCGGTTCTCATCATAAATCTTCTTGGCTTCATATATCAGTTTCGAAAACTCCTTGGCTCCGAACAGACGCATGGCCTTCGCAAACGGGTTATCAAAAATATAAGGTCCATATCCATTCTGTATCAACCGCACGAACCCTCCCTCGGAAACCTCACGACGGAAATAATAATATCCCAGCAGCGTATGCTGATAGCCGTTGAACAACGGCATCATTTCTGCAGATATCTCTTCTCCTGCAATTTCCAGATACTTGTCAATAAAAACCTGCAGGAATTCATCCATTCCAGCCTCCGCTCCTTTTCGCAAATCGGCATCCTTTACGGTAATTTTCGTTGTTTCCATATACCTAATTATAATTAACAATGAACAGGTAACCTTTCCTGAAAAACAGAAAGCCCGACAAAGATAACAGATTCTGACGAGAGAGAAAAGAGATTCTATCGCATGCAGGCAATAAAATAAATTGAATCCGCAAAAAAATTAAAATCAGCAGAAAAAGTTAGGCTTTGTTCGTTGGATAACTGAATAAAAACAACTAACTTTGCAAGTGGATTAAGGAAAATATCCATTAATTCGTGGTTTACGAAATACTTATTTTTTATTACTTATAAAACGTAAAGAATATGACTTATTCACACGAAGTTGAACACATGTGTGTTGTAAAAAAAGGACCGAATCATGGTCCAGCTCCAATTCCTGAAGAAGGAAAATGGGTTAAATCAAAAGAAATCAAAGATATCTCTGGTTTGACTCACGGTATCGGTTGGTGTGCTCCTCAGCAGGGTGCTTGTAAACTGACTCTGAACGTGAAGGAAGGTATCATCCAGGAAGCATTGGTTGAAACAATCGGTTGCTCTGGTATGACTCACTCAGCTGCTATGGCATCTGAAATCCTGCCGGGTAAGACAGTTTTGGAAGCATTGAACACTGACTTGGTTTGTGACGCTATCAACACAGCTATGCGTGAACTGTTCTTGCAGATTGTTTACGGACGGACTCAGTCAGCTTTC
>URWP01000220.1 GCA_900551645.1 uncultured Bacteroides sp. | reverse complement strand
AAACCCGACCTTGTAGGGGCGAGGTCTGCTCGCCTGAATACATACAGTCCGGTTAATCAGTCAACTAGACACTAAATACCAGATGACTACAAATCTGTTTTAATTTTTAATTATTCCAGTATTTTGGGAGGAGAAGTTTAGTTTGTATCTTTACATCCCAAAAACAAAAAGATATGGAAAAGAAGATACCTTTCGCTCCCCAAGTGATGCTGATAGATGCATCATATCTGGATCGTGTCGGCTGTGACCTGGCCGCTCATTTCGCCCCTATCGTGAAACGTGAACTCCCTAAAGCCGATTTGGCAGGTCTATTGGAATGTCTGGCACTGGATGCAGGCATGCAACCGGGAAATAATGAAATTCAGGTTATCTTTATTTATGAACCGAAAGAAGAAGTAATGAAGTTCTGTACCCCTTCTCATCTGGAAAAGGAACTGCATAATGTAGGCTTCCAAAGCCAGTTAGGAGAATTTTCTTTATATGCCTTCCAACCATCGGGAATGGCCACACGCGAAGACTTGTTTCGTGAATCACTGATGCTGATGACGGAATCAAAGGATATTCTCAAAGCCATATTGGTACCCGATGAAGACGCATATGGCAGTTCACTGAAGAAACTGATCACTTCGATGAAACAGCCTTCGGAGGTAACTGTTTTCGGTATGAATCCACCAGAAAAAGAAGAAATATACCGATTCGAGCTATTGGGCTTCTCTATTTTACAGTCACTGGGAGTCCGTTCCGATGAACTCTAATCTTTTCAACCAATACTTAATACCGTGTCCGATTTCCGTCTGAAAGCCTTTTACAGCGTAGCCAAGAACCTGAGCTTCACAAAAGCATCTCAGGAACTCTTTATAAGCCAACCAGCCATCACCAAACACATCCGTGAGCTGGAAAGTCTGTATCAAGTACGCCTATTCAACCGGATGGGCAACAAGATTTCGCTGACAGAAGCCGGAACGGTTCTGTTAGAACATTGTGAACGGATTCTAACCGAATACCGTCGGTTGGAATACGATATGCATCTATTAAATAAGGAGTATGCCGGTGAACTCCGTTTGGGAGCCAGTACGACAATTGCCCAATACATACTTCCTCCCGTTCTGGCACGTTTTACCGAAAAATACCCGAAAATCACAGTTTCGCTGATTGATACCAATTCACGGAATATCGAAACCGCTCTTCAGCAACATACCATCGATTTAGGCATGGTAGAAGGGGTATTCCGGTTGCCAAACCTGAAATACGAACCTTTTTTGTGTGATGAACTGGTACCTGTAGTAGCTACAGACTGCCCCATCGGACAGTCAGGCGAAATCTCGTTGGAAGAATTCAAACAGGTTCCACTGGTACTTCGTGAACGTGGTTCCGGTACTTTGGATGCCATCGAACTGGCACTGGCAGAACAGCACCTGAAACTTTCGTCGCTGAACGTGCGAATGTATCTTGGAAGCACGGAAAGTATCAAATCTTTCCTACGCTACAGTCACAGCATGGGTATTGTATCCATCACTGCCCTATCCAAAGAATTGAAGGAAGGTAGTTTCCGCATTGTAGACATTGACGGTCTACAGTTCAAACGCCACTTCTGTTTCGTCTCAGCCCAAGGCCAGGAGGCGGAAACAGTTGTTCACTTCATGCGCTTCCTCCAGCAACAGGTATAATTTACATTCATTTCTTTACCTCAATCATCTAAAAACGAACGTTCGTTTTAGTTTAAACACGAGCATGTCTTAAATAAGATGTCTAAACGTTTTAAGTAAAACGCGAGCATGTTTTTAAATAAACAATCACTTACTTTAATTTACCCAAAGAACCCTATCACTTCCCAAAAACAGAGAAAGATGATAGGGTTCTCAAACATTTACCAAACAGACAATCCAGTCTATTCTAAAATATCTTCATTATTGCAACTAAATATTTCTATTCCACACGTTTGAAAGTCACTTTATCATAATATTCATAATCACGGCCTACTTCATGTGTTTCTAAAACTAATGTAGTGGAGTTTAATGTTAAAATATTAACATAAATACCTCCCATATAAAGCTGATTGCCCTCTATGCGAAAACTCCAACCTTCTGATTCAACTTTCCATTCTCCATCCCCCGCATACCACCACGAAGTACAAGTATTATCTTCAAAAAAGCCAAAGCGGTTATAATCAGCTTCAATTTCAGAATCATCATTCACATCACCCACATTATAGTCCCAATCATATCTTTCGCCTCCATCAATTTCATAACCTTGAGCACGTACTGGTTCCCAAATTCCATAAATCAAATCAACATCTTCTACTCCACCATCATCATCAGAACATGACGTAAATGTAAAAACAGAAATCATAAGCAGGCAAATTAAGCCCCAAACATTCACCTTTTTCATAGCTTTCAATTATTAAGTTAAACAAAAAATAAATACAAATATTATACTTTCCATCAATATTCAAATATAACATCTTATTACAAGAACAACAAATTCACAAACAATATTCAAACAAACAAAGACAAAATAAATCACATTTTTACTTATAGAGAAATATTTATATCAAACACAATTCATCTACTAAAAACAATATCACAATACACAATAATATTTATCAAAAACAAATCTCAATAATTACTTTTAAAAGTATCCGTTAAAAATTCAACCCCATTTCAGTATATCTATTTTTAGAAATATTTTTCACATGAATACTTGTTATTTCAAAATCTTGTTATACCTTTGCAGCCGTAAACATCACAACGGGGTATTAGCTCATCTGGCTAGAGCGCGACACTGGCAGTGTCGAGGTGAGCGGTTCGAGTCCGCTATGCTCCACGAAAAATGTCCTTGAATAATTTTCTATTCAAGGACATTTTTATTTCCATTCATTTATCTTTAATAATCTTCACAGCAACCGGTGCTCGGCAATATATTTCCAAAGAGGAGCCGCCATCAACGACTGCCGGATCTGGTCGTTTACCAACAGTCCTCTAACTTCTTCCAAAGTAAGCAAATGAATGGATATATCTTCCGTAGCTTCCTGATGAGGTTCTGAGATACGTTCTACACCAGTTGCCACAAAACAATGGGTAAGGTTCGTCATCGTACTGGTATTGCTCGAAATGGTCATGTGCGGCGTCCACACTCCCCCACCGAATCCTGTTTCCTCCAGCAATTCCCGCTGAGCCGCTTCGAGTGGAGTTTCCCCTTTCTCACAAACACCGGCACAAATTTCATACCCAATCCATTGCAATCCATGACGGTACTGACGTTCCATCAGAAATTTCCCATCAGTCGTGATAGCTATCACATTCACCCAGTCGGGATATTCCAATACATAATATTCATCCATCACTACTCCGCTCGGCAAACGGACCTTATCTTTCCGGGCTGTCAGCCAAGGGCGACGAATAAGGTATTCACTGTCCAATACCTTCCACTTTTTATCTTCATCAGAAACCAACTCTTTCATCGTTTACAAATTTATATCATTGTTCCAAAATCTTCATAGCAATATCCATGTAACGGATAATATCAGTAGTAAGCTCACGCACATACACATCCGAACGCTTATGTCCCAAACGAACCACAATGGCATTCCGGCTGGGGATGGCAATAATGTATTGTCCCAACATTCCCCGCATGTACGGATTCACCTGATTACGGTAATGCATCACCCACACCTGATACCCGTAATAATTCAGACTGTCTTTTCCCCACTGGTCTTTCAAATAAACAGCCGGAGACAAAGCTTCACTCATATAGTGTTCCGAAACAAGCTGCCTGCCGTTCCAGTCACCTTTCCGGAGCATCAGCCGGGCAAAACGGGCAGCATCACGCGCGGTGGTATGGAAACAGCAAAATGCCTTTTCGTCTCCTTGTTCCTTATCAAGTAACCAGAAAGCATCTTGTCCGGCCAGCATCGGTTGCCACAACTTCCGCTCAGCGTATTCGCTCAGTGTCACTCCGGTAGCAGCCTCCAGCACAAAAGCCAACAGCTGAGTCTCTCCACTTCGGTACGAATACTGTACACCCGGTTCATCTACCACATTCAGATTCATCACCAAGTCGTATAAATCATTCCCGTAATAACCGTGGGTAGTGACTGAAAAAAGCGAAGCATACGACTCATCCCAATCCATACCGCCACTCATGGTCAGCAGGTCACGGATAGTCACATCACGTTGCTTACCTTTCGTATATGCCGGCAGATAATCGCACACTTTATCGTCTACACTCCGGATAAGTCCTTCATCGATGGCTACTCCGACCAGTAGCCCGACAATGGTCTTCGTACAGGAATACAGGTTGGAGGTCAACGAATCGTTCCATCCTCCGAAATAACGTTCATACAAGATGCTGTCATTCCGGACAACCAGGAACGAGACGGTTTTCAATTCCGCCAGATAAGCCGAGTCATCCGGTTCCATCCGATACGCATTGTAGTGATCAGATTGATACCAATCCCAGCAAGAATCCGGTGCATGGACCGTATTCCGATAAAAAAGCGTCAAGTCATCGATAGTTGGATAGAGATGAATCAGTGCCTGACGGGCATAGTAAGGCAGGCAGCAGAATGTGATTCCTG
>URWP01000219.1 GCA_900551645.1 uncultured Bacteroides sp. | reverse complement strand
TACCGACTGCGTGCAGGTGTATTCCGGCGCATTCTGCAGGATATAAAGATAATCGGTGGTTTCTTTCAGACGCTTCAGGGCGGGTTGTAGTTCAGGTGCGTCCAGAATGCCTTTCAGGTCTTCGTCGTTGATTATCTTTTTGTAGCTCATTTCCATCTTTCTGCTATCCAACGCTTTGAGCAAGCTGTTGACAGCTTCTTGTTTTTTCCCTTGTATTGCCTGGATGCTGGCCATGTTATAGTAGCTGGAGTATTTGAAGTAAGCATAACCTTCGGTCAGTTGCGTCGCGTGTGCGTCGTATAAGTCGATAATCTTCTGGCAGAGGGCTTCGGCGGCCGGATAATCTTTCCCAGTATATGCGTCGAAGAGTAGCGTATTCAGCGAGTCGGCTGAGGCCAAGAACTTCCGTTCGGCATCGGTTTGTGCCGACAAGCTTGTGAAGCAGACTAAACTTAATAGTAAAATCAGCAAGTGTCCTTTCAGTCTTTTCATTGTGTGTTCTGTTTAAAAGTAGTTGTCAATAGGATTGCTTGGACTATAAATGTAGGGCTAATAATTCAATACCACTACATTATTGTCGAATATTCTTCTCCAGTACTTCCTGAATGATTTCCTTCACTTCCTCTTTGCTTTTGATGGCAGCTGGATGGGCATGAAAAACATTGTATTCTTCTATGGCAGCCTCCATGGGTATTTCTGCACCGGGTTGTGTTGCCTGGAAAAATAGGGTCAGGCGGCGTTTGATTTCAGGTTCAAACTCTTTGGTTATAAGTCCTTCAATACCCCATGCAGCAACATGGTCGTAGAGGGGTGCATAGTAAATAAGCCCATCTGCCACATCTTGCCAACACTTGTTCTTTGCACTGGTCGTAGTACCTCCGACGTGACCGTTGTAAGCAGTTTCTCCGTAAGGTGTGTTTTTCAAATCAATGGCGAACGGGCGACATTTCAACAATTCAAAGGCTGCATCCCAATTTCCACTACCGGTCATCGGGAAATTACTGCCGTCAAACAGGTTGTAATCAAACCAATTCAGTACCACGATTTTGACTCGTTCTTCTCCAAAGATTTTCTTCATCCACCAACCCTGTGCTCCATAAACAGTATTGCTCTTTTTGAGAATAAACGAATCGTTTATAGCATGAGGCTGATTGGTTATCACCAAGGCCTTGCGTTTACCGTTCAAGGGTGTCTGGCGGGCATACATTTCCGAAATATGGGTAGCCATTAAACTGTCGCGATCGTTCAATCCAGGAGATTTCCAAAATCTTTTGTAGTCTTCTACAGTACGGATTTCATCCCATAAGAACTCGCAATCGGTAAGTCCAAGTTTGATTTTCCTTGGAGAGGTACGATTTATTTCATATATACCTTTCAGGAACTTCACACGGTTGTATTTCTCCCACATCGGATAGAAATTTTCAGTCTTCCTGTAGTAGGCATACAGACTGTCCATAAAGGCCGCTTCCGTCGGATAACTGCCTTGCAGCAGGCGGTTTACATCATCGTTCATGTTGTACGAGCCTACTTCGGTATAAACATATCCTATCTGTTCAGCAAAACGGGGATCGGCCAGAATGTCGTGAATCAGGTCGTATTGTACCGTGTCGCGGTGGTCGCGCTCGCCCAGCACGACTATATCCGATTTCTCAAACAGCTTGAAAATGTATTCTTTGGGAGGAATTCCCTTTTCAGCTGCGCATGTACGCAATGCCTCAATAGAAGGTGTCTGTGCCTTTAATGCAATGGCTGTAAAAGCACTGAAAATAAAAAGTAATAAGTTTCTCATATATAAAATTATTTATTCAAGTTCATTCTTGGATTTTAGACAATATCTACATACGGCTCTTCTGGCTGTCTCCGGCACCTGTTCCCTTATACTTGCTCTTGGCAGCATTGAATTTATAGCGGACTGTTACCGCAAACTCCTGTCTATCCCATACACTTTTTTGAAACAGAAAATAGTCACCGCTATACATGCTAAAGCTTACCCTGTTTGTTTTGAAAATGTCATTTCCTCTAAGCTCTACGCTAAGAGCATCATCAAGGAAGCTCTTTCTGAGTGACACATTCACATAGCCGTTCGGTTTTTCAAAATAAATATTCTGCGTAGCACCGGCACTCTGTATATAAGAATCAAGACCTATCATAAAACCAAGTGGTAATTCCCAGGTATTGTTAAAAGATGCAGTAAAGAAAGGATTGTTCAAGGTTTTCTGTTCCTTAAAATAATCAACAGTAAGCCACTGTTTCTGCACTCCGACACTCAGCATAGGAGACCAGCAACCGATTTTAGGAGAGGCAGACAGAAATGCGGTAAACATAGGAATGGATTTATCCCAGTTGCGCTGACTTAGCATGGTAAGAGAAGCATCTTCATTCACCAGTTCACCCCAGTTGAGAATCCAGTCCTTTGTCTGAGAGTAGGACAATGACATCTGAAGGAATCTCCATGCACCGGAAAGAGTTAGGTCATGTATGATTGTAGGGCGAAGAGTAGGATTACCTTTTTGAAGGGTAAAACGGTCCGAATAAAACACATTATTGCTCAACTCGCTGTAAGTAGGTCTTTGAGTTTTTGCCGTATAGCTTAATTGTGTCTGCACTTCCCCTAATTGCTTTGAGAAGGCAATGTTAGGGAAAAAATTGTCAAATGTACGGCTCTGCTCGTCAATATGCTTTCCATCTTCATAATAGTCAAACTTTACATGCTCATATCTCAGACCAAGCGACCAGTCACCCCATGGAAAGCTGTAGTTATATTCAGCATATCCAGTCGCATTAAATTCTTCAATCTTACTGTATGAAGTCGGTACATAGTTTTCTTCATTTATATAGTCATCATTTCTATGTGTATAAGTTACTTCACTGCCTACGGCAAAAGTACCTCCACCCAATGGGAGTGATAAAGTAAGCTTACCAGCCACAAGCCGGTTCTTTACATTATTTACAGAATGTACATCACGGTTTTCCGAAGTCTGACTGATTTCCTGAAATACAGAGTTGCTGCTCTTAGCATTCTGAAGATAATCTGCATTGAAGTCAATATTGACATCATCAAACTGTCCGTTATAGTATGCATTCAGTTCATGGTCAGGATCGTAATAGTAGTTGTCACAACTGTTTACCTTAATGTTGTCATAAAATACATTATCCACATTTATATTGGTTTCTTTAGAAAGAGGATTTCTTTCATTCATAGTCTTTCCGGATTTATATTTCATACCGAAAGCATGATTATCATTCAGCTGATAATTAAAACCGATATTACCGCTAAGCATCTTCGAATAAAACTCGCCATAACTCTTCATATCATGATTCCAGACTTTTGTACCTCTCTCTTCTAGTTGTAAAGTGAAATCCTGCCAACTTTCCATCTGATTATAATATACAGAACCGAAAATATCCAGATTATTATGCCGGTAATTGAAATTAGCCTGCTCTATCAAGTCCGTGTTATCCGACTGATAATAGCTGGAACGAAGGTTGAAACCGAATCCGTCACCCTGACGCTTAACAGTCTGAATGCGGACCACAGCCTTTACAGTCGCGTCATATCTCGATCCGGGATTGCGGATGACCTCCACGCTCTTGACATCATCGGAGTTAAGCTGTTCAAGTTCCGACAAGTCATGCAGTTTTCTGCCGTTGATATATATAAGAGGCACTCCTTTACCGAAGACCTCAAAAGCATCCTGTTTCTTGGTAATTCCCGGTATTTTGGTCAGTACATCATTAGCTGAACCGACTTTGCTCAACACACTGTTTTCCACACTTGTCACCATGGCATCACCTTTCATGCGTGTTACAGGCAAATTGCCTTTTACCAGCACTTCACCAAGCATCTGTGCATCCGAAACGAGCTGCACGATACCGATATTAGCCGGAGATACCGACTTACATACGGTCTTATATCCGATGGAGGATATTTTTACGATCTGGTTTTGCGATGTTGCCTCCAATGTGAAAGCTCCGTCTTCACCGCTGATAGTTCCGCTAACAAATGCAGAATCTGGAAGAGACAATAATACGACGTTAGCATACAGTAGCGGTTGGTTCTGTTCGTCCACCAACTTGCCGCTGATGGTCTGTGCCGACAATCCGAAAGAGGATGCCAGACTGCATAGTAGCAGTAATGTTTTTCTGAGTGTTTTCATGCTGTATATATTGTTTGCATTTCTGTTGTAAATTCTTCACCGCCAAAGATAGAATGAATTATCTGAACAGGAATGAAAAACGTCTCTACAAACCGACTTACAGCATACACTCCTATTTATCTGATTTTCTGATTATTAATATCGAACCTACAGTTCATCATCTCTACAATTGCATTTTTTAGAACTCTGCCAGCCACCGGTCCAATGTCATTTCTTCCGGAAAGCTCCCCTGTCCCGACTCACTGAGATGCTTCTTCAGGCGGAACTTCTTCTGCGAAATGGAAGCAGGTGATACAGCGAAGATAGCAGCCAATTGGGCGTTGCCAAACCGCAGGCGGATGAGCAGGCACAGGCGAAGTTCCTGTTCCGTCAGCTGGGGACAGAAAGCAAGCAGACGGTGGATGAAGTCACCCCAAGTGCTTTCACATAATT
>URWP01000218.1 GCA_900551645.1 uncultured Bacteroides sp. | reverse complement strand
GTTCTCCCAACATGAAAATTGCATACGTAGAAATCGATTCCCTGCTGACAAAATACCGTTTCTGGAACGACCTGAACGAACTGATGATTCAGAAAGAAGAGAACATCCGTACTACACTGAATGAAAAAGCCAAGGAACTGGATAGAGAAATGAGAGAATTCCAGCGTAAACTGGAAAACAACGGTTTTGCTACCCGCGAACGTGCTGAACAGGAAAACCTGCGTCTGTCACAGAAACAGCGCGACCTGCAACAGTTACAGGAAAAGCTGGCAGCCGACCTGCAAACCGAGAACCAGAAAAACAGTCTGCAGCTCCGCGACTCTATCAATTCTTTCCTGAAAATCTATAACAAGACAAAAGGTTATAGTCTCATCATCAGCAACACCGGTTTTGATAATCTGCTGTATGCCGATACTGCCTACAACATTACTCAGGAAATTGTAGAAGGCTTGAATGCTCGCTACAACCCAAGTTCTGCAAAAAAATAATTTGTTTTTATAACCTCCTAAAAAGACTGCTCCATGTAACGTGTGGAGCAGTCTTTTTTATACTTAAATGTCAGGCAACCTGTTTCATTTCCTGACCTTCTCCTGATAAACCTTTGCTCGGTCTACAACTTCATTTACGAACTTATAGGTTTCCAAACCTCGAAAATACCCGTTCTTACAGACCGGATCCTGATAATACTCCTCATGACTCTTCAGTAACATATAATGAGCCACATGATGCTCCCACCGATACTTGTCATGTCCGTACTTCTCGGCCAATGCCATCGCATCGGTCACATGACCGACTCCTGCATTATATGCAGCCAATACGAACTTCACCTGCTCATTGGCATCTGTCACCTTCGAGAATATCTGCTGCAAGTTAGAAATATATTTCGTTGCTGCCTTCACACTTTCCTCAGGATCCTGCTCCTTACCTGCCGGTACTCCCAAAGCACGTGCTGTGGCTGGCATCAGTTGCATCAATCCTTTGGCTCCCGCCCAAGATACAACTGTCGGATCGAAATTGGATTCTGTATATGCCAATGAGGCCAACAGACGCCAGTCCCAGCCGATTTCTTTGGCATATTTCCGGAAAAGGTCATCAAAATGTGATATTTTCCCATCTTTCAGAGACAAGTAATCACTATGTACAGTATGCTTCTCCAACTCAAAATAGCGTTGGGCACTTGCCTTGAAAGCCGCCGAATTGATATTTTCCCGATGCCAGGAATCAGCAGCTTTGGCAAGTAAAGGAGAAGTTTTCCGCACCGCCCACGAAGAACGTTGGTCAAAGCTGATTTCCAGACTGATGTCCAGATTCGGGTAATAGGTACGGTTTATACGGGCCACCTCATTGGTAGCTACCGTATAATTGATTTTTCCTTCAGCTACCCAAGTAATCAAATCTTCCGCCGATACACTATCCGAACTGATTTCTGTAATCCGGATACCTCCCCCTAACTCTTCGTCCAGATTTTTCAGACGAGAACGGTATTTCCCCGGATTGACGTAAACTTCCTTTCCCACCAGTTCTGTCACATCCTTCAAGGCCCCTCGCCCTTTCCTCTGCACAATTACCTGGTGTGTAATATTCTCTTCACCACAATAAATCAGGCTGTCTTTCCGATGGTTTGTAACAGCTAGATTATAAGCTATCAGATCACCTTCCCCGTTCAATAACATCCGGACCAGTTCCGCCTCATCTCTGGCAGTCTTCACCTCCAGTTCCAGTCCCAGAGATCTGGCAAACTGCTGAGCCAGTTCATACTGAAATCCCATCGGCTCTCCCCGATAATTAAAATATGAAGTAGAACTGTTGATGGTAAGCACTACCAACTTTCCAAGCTCCTGAATCTGAGGTAAATCTATGTGAGAAACCGTTTCTTCTTTCTGCCCTCCCTTGGACTTACAGGCACATATTCCGATAAGAAAAGACAGACAACAACAGATGAGTAAACGAAGTTTCATCGTCCGACAATTTTTTCGATATACATCTTCAGAATTTCAATGGCTTTCTTATTATGTCCACCTTGGGGTATAATCAAATCGGCTACCCGTTTGGCCGGCTCTATAAACTCAAGATGCATCGGTTTCAAGACTTTTACATAACGATCCATCACAGCCTCGGCAGTACGCCCGCGTTCCAGGACATCACGCTGGATAACCCTGATAAGCCGTTCATCGGGGTCAGCATCCACAAAGATACGCAAGTCCATCTGTTTGCAAAGCTTACGGTCACTCAAGGCCAGAATTCCTTCAATAATGACAACCTTCCTAGGTTCCACATGAACCGTCTCAGGCTGACGCGTACAAGTGAGATACGAATACACCGGCTGTTCGATAGGCTGTCCCTTACGTAACTGAGCGATGTGTTTCGACAACAAGTCCCAATCGAAAGCATTCGGATGGTCGAAGTTGATGTTCTGACGTTCTTCCACCGGCACCATGCTGCTGTCCTTATAATAAGAATCCAATGGAAGCACCGCTACTTCGTCGGCAGAAAGGCTTTCGACGATTTTTTTTACAACTGTAGTCTTTCCGGAGCCCATTCCTCCGGCAATTCCAATGATAATCATATCGTTTATTCAATAATTAATTATATTTTTGCATCGTACATACAAAAATACGATAATTCATAAAATAAACAACCATGTTGAAACACATTGTTTTATTCAAATTGAAAGAAAGCCTCAGCGCTGCAGAGAAACAGGATGTGATGAACCGCTTCAAGACCGCCATTGAAGCATTACCGGCTACCATTACTACTATCCGACATATTCATGTAGGATTCAATATCAATCCGGACGAACAATGGGACATCTGTCTGGACAGTGAATTCGATACATTGGAAGATATGAAAGCCTACTCCATACATCCGGCACATTTGGCTGCAGCCGGTCTCTTGAAGGAAGCCAAAGAAGAACGGGCATGCACAGACTACGAGTTTTAATGACGATTTGCGCAAAAAACGAAAAATAATCTGATAATTATTTGGATTTTCAAATCGCATACTTTATTTTTGCCACAAACAAGAAGAAAAACTGTATATGATTTACACTGCAGCACATCATCATCCTCATCATTACCTACGCAAATGACGGTAGGCTGGATGGTCGTGTGGTCACCCCATAGAAAGGCTTGCCGTATAACGGTAAGCCTTTTTTCATTCATGACAGACAATAAAAATTTAAACTATAACTATTATGCTTAGAATCGCCGTACAATCCAAAGGCCGCCTGTTCGAAGATACTATGGCCTTGCTTGCAGAAGCCGACATTAAATTACCGACTTCGAAACGTACCTTATTAACCCAGTCATCTAATTTTCCGGTAGAAGTCTTGTTCCTGCGCGACGACGATATTCCCCAATGTGTAGCCAATGGTGTAGCTGATTTGGGAATTGTAGGAGAAAATGAGTATGCAGAACGAAACGAAGACGCAGAAGTAGTATACCGTTTAGGGTTCAGCAAATGTCGGTTGTCACTTGCCATACACAAGGAAATTGAATACCCCGGTTTAGAATGGTTCAACGGACGTAAGATTGCTACTTCCTATCCAGGCATTCTGAAACGTTTCCTTAATGAAAAGGGTATCCAAGCTGATATCCACGTCATCACAGGTTCTGTAGAAATTGCTCCAGGTATCGGACTGGCTGATGCCATCTTTGACATTGTAAGCTCCGGCTCTACCCTCATCAGCAACAATCTGAAAGAAGTGGAAGTGGTCATGAAGAGCGAAGCCTTACTTATCGGTAACAAGAATATGACAACCGAAAAGCAGGAAGTACTGCAGGAGCTTCTGTTCCGTCTGAACGCCGTAAAAGCAGCCGAAGATAAAAAGTATGTTCTGATGAATGTACCGACTGATAAAATCAAAGAAATCATTGAAGTCTTGCCAGGTATCAAAAGTCCGACCATCATGCCATTGGCAACCGAAGGATGGAGTAGTATACATACCGTACTCGACCAAAAATGTTTTTGGGAAATTATCGGGAAACTGAAAGCCATCGGTGCTCAAGGCATCTTGGTTCTGCCTATTGAGAAAATGATACTCTGATACCTACCGGACAGCATTCTACATGTCTTACCCCTTAAAAACCAACAACCATGAATATCATAACTTACCCCGAACGTTCTCAATGGAACGACCTGCTGCGCCGTCCCACCCTCAATACAGCTACTCTGCGTGAAACCGTTCTCGATGTATTGGAACGCGTACGTACAGAAGGCGACAAAGCCGTCATCGAATATGAAGAAAAATTCGATCATGTACATTTGGATAACCTGACTGTCTCCGAAGAGGAGTTTGCCGAAGCAGAAAAAGCAGTCAGTATCGAATTGAAGGCTGCCATCATGCTGGCCTTCAATAATATCAGAAAATTTCATGAAGCACAGAAATTTGAAAGCAAACCGATAAATACCCTACCAGGAGTAACCTGCTGGCAGAAAGCTGTAGCTATCGAGAAAGTCGGACTGTATATACCGGGAGGAACGGCTCCTCTATTCTCTACTGTATTGATGTTAGCTACTCCAGCCCAAATCGCCGGATGTAAAGAAATCGTACTCTGTACTCCTCCCAACCGTGAAGGAAAAATCCATCCCGCTATCCTCTATGCC
>URWP01000217.1 GCA_900551645.1 uncultured Bacteroides sp. | reverse complement strand
CATACTCCGCAAGAAAACGGTCCTTACCGCTACCCAGTCCTTCCTGTCCAATCAGGTATTTGCCGCACAAGGACAACTCATCCATTTCCTTCCGATTCATGCCAAACGCATACAGTTGCACATCAGGCAGACAGCATTTCCACATCTGGTCTACCACACGACCTGCTCCCCCGCCAATGCCCACTATAGATGCAAAACGTCCACTTCCCGGAATCAGCGCTCTGTAATCGAATAGCTTATCTAAATTCTCTTCCATACATTTTTTCTTTTAATGAGTTTCATAATGTATGGCAAATATACACCTGGAGGTATGCCATATAGGGGAATATGAAGAAAAAAATTTTATCCGGTGCTCCGAATTATTTAATAGGTAACTTGTCCTGTAAGTTATTTGAAGCAAAAACTTTAAATTAATGGCTAATGCCTCCAAAGAGCAAAAGTACAATTCATTATCTACTTTTTATTATTATCAGAATATTTTATCATACCACTCATCTACATCTTCACGTATCGATTCATAATACTCACATATAATATTTACCAAATCAAAATTCGCTCTTTTAGACTTATATTTATTGACTGTGAAATATCCATAGAAATTGCCTTCTTCATCTACAATAACAGGTGGATAAGATGCGTAAGAATTAAAAGGGCTATATGAACTATACTCGCCCATAAGTACCATATTCATTCCATATTGAATTGGTATTATACTCCCTTCCATAAGTACCGTACTCATTCCATATAGACTTTGAATCATATTTACTTGCATTCAGTTTACCCAAAAACACATCATGATCTTCTCCCCCATAAATATATAAAGTCTGTGAGAATATACAATGCATTGAGAATATACAACATACAATAAAAAATAATATCCTTTTCATATCCCTTTATTTCTATAGTACCACATAAAGTTCTGCATGAGGTTATGACAAAAAAGCTTGATATCTACTGCCTCGAGATTTTAAGTTTTCTTCCCATCTTTTTATCTAACCAATTCGTTCTCCCGGTTAAATATCCTCCAAATCTTTCTGAATTTTTGTTTCGATATTTTGAGAATCACGATACTTGATCACAACAATACCTTCATTAATTCCTTCTGAAGACTTTTCAATCGATATTTCAATTGAACCACCTTCTACTTCCCATAGGCTACCATATACAACTCTTCCCTGCCAAAGTTCATACATCAATGAAATATTACTATTACTGTTACTCGGATTTTTTTCTATGCTTTTTGCTGGATTTCCATACTTCCGAGAATAAATCTCTTTATAATAATCGTATGTATTCACAAGAGTATTCCACTCCTCGCTTGGATCAAATAATACCACAACAGAATGAACATTCTTCCCATCATCTGCGGCACCCACAGCTACATAAGCCTGACGCCCAGTAAAATCACCAACAAAAGTCGTAATATTATTGTCAGAACTAATCTGAGTAAAGCCTTTAGTTTTTAACTGTTGACAGAAAGAAGTCATACTTCCTGTGATAGGAATTCCCTTGAATGATAAATGAGGCTGGGCAGTAGCTGTAACAGCTAACAACGCTCCACAAATAAATGATAAAATTCTTGTTCTCATAGCTTTGATTTTTACATTTAGGAGTAACAATATTCGTAAAATTATTTCACATTTACAAATAAACAGCCCAAAAAGCTGACAATTTTGCGACAAAATAAAACCGCAAAGGCATCGTGAGATTCTTTACACCCCACATATATTCCAAGACAATGCCTTTAACTAATCTTCCCCAACTTCTTCAAACGGCTGCGGATAGCCCCTTTAGTACGTTCAAACATCTCGGCAAGCACACTTATGCTGTTCCCTTCATCATACAGACGACAAAGCAACTTGTCAGCCTCTTCTTCCCAAGGAATATAGGCATTTCCATGCTCGTTTCTCTTCTCTTCAATGGTATAAGCCTTCTTTCGCTCCGACTGTGCAGACGAAGAAAGCCCCTCGTTAGCATCGTAGCTCTGTTTTGACGGAATCACACCTCTTACACCACCTTTGTAAGCATCCGATAAAGTACACATTGTAAAGCCATCCACTCTTCCGTTACTTTGCCAATAAAAAGACCATGAAACGAATAATGAGTAAAGAAGAGTTCCTGTCTGTTTATGAAAGACAACAGGCCAGTGGCCTGACCATAAAAGATTTCTGTGAGAATGAGGCCTATTCATCCTCCTGTTTCCATTATTGGAAGAAGAAATTCGGCCTGAGCCGTACTTGCACCAGCCATCCGGACAAGCTTCCCGATGATACGTTCATTCCATTGGATTTGCGTCGCAGGGGCAATCTCCCGTCAGGCGCGGGTGGCGACGTAACAATAGAGCTTCCTTCCGGAATCAGGATCCACCTTGACAGCCATGGAAACCCTGAACTGACATTTGGATTGATACACAAATTATGCGGCCATGTTCTGTCTGAATGATACCATGCGCTATTTCCTGTGTCCCGGAAAGACGGACATGCGCAAGGGGATCAATTCCCTTTGCGGAGTGGTTCACGACCGGATGGGACATGACGTCCGTCTGGGCGATGTCTTCATCTTCATAAACAGAAGCAGGACCACCATGAAGCTCCTCCATGCTGAGGACGGCGGCATGGTATTGTATGTGAAACGTCTGGAAGAGGGCACGTTCCGTCTTCCGGCCTATGACAGCCGGAGCAGGTCTTATCCGATGGAATGGCGCGACCTGGTCATGATGGTGGAAGGAATCAGTGACAATCCGAACGAGAGGCTGAAAAGGTTGAAAGCCAGTAGAAAGGATGGCTTCTATTGAAAGTTTTTTCATGTATCCGGTTGCGTATCTGACGGAAAATCAGTATCTTTACATCATATAAAGAGATAGAAACGGATGATTCGGCAGGGTACAATGGAACAGATAATCAGGAGTCAGCAGGAGCAGATAGCCGGTCTCCTGGAGACTAACCGTTCCCTTGTCGAATCCAACGGGAAACTGCTGGAACAGACGGATGCGCTGCAACGGAAGATACAGGAACTGCTCTCACAGATAGCATGGCTGAACCGCCAGCTTTTCGGGCGGAGAAGTGAGAAGCTGGCAGCCCTGGATCCCAACCAGCTCTCCCTGTTCGATTCCGTTCCTGCAACCGGACAGGATGAAGACATCCGGGAAGATGACAGCAGCGCAGCGGTTCCTTCGAAAACAAAGCCCGATGGAAAGAAGAAGGAATCCCGGCGTAACCGCGAACTCCTGGAGGGACTGCCGGAAGGGGTGATTGACCCTGCCCGGGGGGATCTGGACCGTTACAGACGGATCGGCGAGGAACGTACCCGTACGCTGGAATTTGAACCGGGCAGGCTGTATGTAAAGGAGACTGTCCGTCCCAAATATGGACTGAAAGACAACCTGAGTCTTCCCAGGGAAGGTGAAAGCGGCGTAATCATTGCTCCGCTTCCACCTTCTCCTGTTTACAAATGTCTGGCCGGTTCCACCATGCTGGCCGAAATGCTCCTGCAGAAATACGAATATCACGTTCCATTCTACAGGCAGGTCAAGGAGTTCCGCCATCTGGGTATCCGTCTTTCCGAAAGCACACTGAGCGGCTGGTTCAAGCCTGTGTGTGAACTGCTGAGACCACTTTATGACGAGCTGGTACGGCTGGTTGTCGGCTGCGGATATGTTCAGGCGGACGAGACCACCATAAGGGTGATCAGCAAGGGAAAGGGGAAGGCCGACAAGGAGTATCTGTGGATGGTCAGGGCGGTCATGGAAAAGCTGGTCATCTTCCATTACGATGACGGCTCCCGTTCGGGACAGACTATAAGGAAACTTCTGAAAGACTTCAAGGGATATCTGCAGAGTGACGGTTACAGTGCCTACAATGTATTTGAAGGTACTGAAGGAGTGTGCCTCATAGCCTGCCTGGCCCATATCAGACGTCATTTTGAGACGGCTCTGGAGGAGAACAGAAGTCTGGCAGAACATGCCTTGAAAACAATACAGGAAATATATCGCATAGAACACTTTGCCGACTCCCGGGAATATACGGCGGAAGAACGGCGTGAACTGCGGCTCTGTCAGTCCGTCCCCCTGTTGGATTCCTTTGAGAAATGGATGGAAGGCACATATGTCAAGGTTCCGCCCAAAAGCCGGATGGGACAGGCCATTTCCTATGCGTATCCGTTATGGCCAAGAATGAAGGCCTTCCTCAAGGACGGCAATATAAAGATAGACAATAATCTGGCTGAAAATGCGATACGTCCTCTGACGCTCTCAAGAAAGAACTTCCTCTTCTGCGGGAATCATGAGGCCGCGGAAAATACAGCGGTCATCTGTTCACTGCTTGCCACCTGCAAGGCACAGGAAGTCAATCCAAGAGAATGGCTGAACGATGTCATTGCCAGACTTCCATACTATCAGGAAAAAGATTCCGGCAAAGATATCCGGGAACTGCTTCCGGATGTCTGGAAGTTGAAGAAGTCCAACGAAAATCCAATTGAAGTCTAATAGAGGTACAATAGAATAGCAAACTCTTCTTATCAACTTTATATTCGTTGATAAGAAGAGTTTGTTGTTTTATGAATCTACAATGTGTACTTTATCGGATGCTTACCATATTCCGCTATCAC
>URWP01000216.1 GCA_900551645.1 uncultured Bacteroides sp. | reverse complement strand
CAGCCATCATCGGCTTTCAGTAAGTCAAGCATGAGCCGGAAGAGGGTCGTTTTTCCGGCACCGTTGTTTCCCACCAGTCCTACAATTTCGCCTCCGGCCAAGGTATATTGGTCTATGTTCAGTGCCACATGGCTGCCATAACATTTCTTGAGTTTTTCTAAAAAAATATCCATAAGTCAAATCTTTCGTTAACGGGTGTTTCTGAAGTTCTCCATGTTCTGATAACGGCGTTTCATGAACCGTACATAGATGTTGTATATCCAGTAACGGTGTGTCAGGAAACCTGCCAAGCCTAACAGAATCATGATGATGTAAGCTGTATTACGTTCGAATATGGAAGTCAATACCTGGTTGATAAGGAGGGGTATGGTCATGACTGCTATGGAAACGATTGATTGATATTTGTTGTTGTTCTGTCGTTTCCCTATCATGCTTACGTTCAACGGCATGGTCCTGTCGTTATAAACTGCCATCTGCATCAGGCAGGCGAATACCGGTCCCATGGCGAAGAACAGGTAACTGAGTGACATCAGCAAGGGCATGGAACCTTTGATGACGGGAATCAGGCAAAGCAGGAACGGAATGAGGAGAAAGATACATTGCAGGTAATATTTTGCACGCAGCATGTTGTAGATACTTTCTTTCCGTACCATCAGACCATCAATGTAGTTTCCTTCGATGGCCATTACCTGAATTAGTGTCATGATACCGAAAACGATGTAGCAGTAGAGGCACATGAAGTCGTTCATCAGACTGTTTTCTCCATAGACATTGAAAGTAAGGAATGAGGCAAACATGACGACGCAGACCATCAGCATCCAGAACTGGCTTTTCGGTGATTTGTTGCGGAAGAGCATTTTCAGCTCCAGGCGCATGTATTCGCCTACATTGCCGTAACGGTCGAAGAAGCTGTAGCTACTGATGTGTTTCACTCCGGTATCTTCCTTGCGGGCCAATTCGTTGTGGATAAGCTTCAGCTGTATCCGATAGTTGAGGTAAGCCATCAGGAAAATGGCAATCAGTTCACCCAGGTAGGAGAGGGGATTCCAGAGGATGAAAGCCTCGCCAAGATTCATGGTGAATGTGCTCAGCCATCCTGTTTCAGGAAGAAACTCTATAAGTGCCAGAATGCCGTATACCGGAATAACCCAAAGGATATGGATGAATTTCTGCCGAATCAATACTTTGATGAGCATACTCCAATAGCTGTTGAATACCATGAGCAGCCAGATACCGAGAGCGTATCCCAACACTCCGGCCAGTCCATAGAACCGGGTGACGGTAATCAGGGCAAACGGTATGAAAAAGAACAGCCAGAAGAGGTTGAACAGGTTCAGGCCGGATTCTATCAGCAGGATACTCATGATTTTCCGTTTCGGAACCGGAAGCAAGAGAAACGGCTTGATGGCCTGTACCGGTGTAGGAAACAGGAAACGGAAGATGAAGTCCAGAATCAGAAAGATTATCAGGACCTGGTTCAGTACATGATAAGGTTCCATGTTGGGAAACCCGTCTTCAAATGCAAAGGACAGCATGACCCCGAAAAATATGAGGTATGCTGCCCAGAATGCAACAGCGAAATACATCAGGAACTTGGCAAAGCGGTTCTTGTCGAACATCGGACTCCGCTTTGCGTCAAGTTTCTGAAGTTTACGTATATCAGTGTATAACACGGTTGTCAGGTCTTATTGGTTATCGGGTGAACTCATGCTGACCTCGATTCGGTTCTTCTGACCGAAGAAAGTCTTGGCGAAGTTCTTCAGGTCATCAGCTGTGATGCTGTTTACTGTCTTTTCATAATCAGTATTTGAATCTAAGTCATTCCAGTAGAATTCATTCAATACTCCCATCCAGTAACCGTTTTCTTTCTGGTTCTGCTGGTAAGTCTTCAGCATGTATTCCTTCACTTTGGTCAGGTCTTCAGCCTTTGGTCCGTTGGCAATGAAATCGTCGATACCTTTGTAGATCAGACTAATCATCTTTTCTTTTCTGTCCGGGTCAGTATCGAAGTAAATCTGGAAGACAGCTTTCGGTTGTGGGTACTTGCTTACTGAACTGCTGCAGCTTACACCGTAGGTACCGCCTTCATCTTCGCGTACAGTCTGTGTGTAGAGAATGTCCAGTAGCTGGCTGAGCATGCTCATCTGCAAGCGGGTCTTCATATCGTAAGTACATTCTCCACTGTTCACAATCAGGATAGTTGCTTTCGGATTCTCCAGTACCTTAGTGAAATTATTGTTGTATTCACCGTGGCGGATATCCATTTTTGTGTCGCGGAAGTTCTCCTGGCGGTGGATAGTCGGCAATGCGCCCAAGTATTGTTCAATCATCGGAGTGGCTGTATCCGGGTCAATGTTACCTACCAGAATGAAAGTGAAGTCACCGGCTTCCTTGAAGCGGTCCTGATAAAGTGACATGATCTTTTCATAGTCGACTTTATCCATGTCTTCAGCCTTCAGATTGATGGCACGCGGGTGATGGTTGTACAGTGCAACAGTCAATGTATCCTGGAAAGCTGTCATCGGATCTGCTTCACGGTTGGCTAAAGCTGATTTCATTCGGGTGATGAATGAAGTGTAGGCGTCCTGATCCATACGTGGAGCCGTGAAACGCAGGTAGATGAGTTGCATCATGGTTTCCAAGTCCTTCGGTGAGCAGCTTCCGCTCAGGCCTTCAGAATAAGTGTTTACGAATGAAGAAGCTGAAGCCATTTTTCCGGCCAGTACTTTTTCCAGGTCTACACTGTTGAAATTGCCCAGACCCCCCAATGATACGATGTCATTCAATAAGGAGAACTGGAGTGCGTCTTTGTCTTCGAACAAAGAGTTACCACCAGGACTGAATGCCTGCATCCGGATTTCATCGGCTTTGAAATCGGTCGGCTTCATGATGACACGTACTCCATTGCTTAGTGTCAGAATGGTCGACCCGAATGCCCCTTCTTCTTTTTTGACTACTTTCCCGGCTTGCGGTTTCTCTTTCAGTAGCGGTTCATCTGAAACTTTATCGACATAAGCTTCCAGTTTTTCGGCCTTTACTTTGTCGATGATAGATTTCACGTCGGTTTCGGTCGGATATTTCATGCCTTCTTTTTCTGGGCAGAAGATACCGACAGTAATATTCTTTTCACTGATGAGCTGTTTCATCATTTCGTTGATGGCTTCTACCGGGATGTTCGGAACCAATTGGTTCATGATGGCATATTCGTTTTCAATTCCCGGAATCGGTTCATTATCGATGAAATGACGGACATATTCATTGACATAGGTATAATTCCGCTGCTTGTTTCGTTCGTTGTAGGCCGATTCCAGACTACGCAGGTAGTCGGCCTTTGCACGTGCGTATTCGCTGGCAGTAAATCCGAACTGGCGTACACGTTCTATTTCACGCATCAAAGCTTCGGTAGCTCCTAGTATTTCATCTTCTTTGGCTACGGCGATACCCGTGAATGCTCCTTTCGTTTTTGAAACCAGATAATCTCCGTCTTCGGCAAAAGCCTGGATGAACGGTGGATTCGGTTTTTGGGTAATTTCATTCAGACGGGTATTCAGCATGTTGGCAACCATAGAAGACATGTAGTTTACTGCCAGATAACCGACAGTTCCTTTCTGGTCATTCGGGAAAGCTTCATGTTTGTGGAAAAGATAGATAATAGGCACCTGCTGCTCTTTGTCTTTAGCAATGGCAATCAATGGTTCTTCGTTATCCGGTACCGGGAAATAAGTACGTTCAGCCGCATTGGCTGGCATCTGTATCGGAGAGAAGATTTCCTTGATTTTGGCTTCTATTTTGTTTACATCGATGTCACCTACTACGATGATACCTTGCTGGTCCGGACGATACCATTTTTCGTAATAATCGCGGAGGGCCTGATGAGGAAAATTGTCTACTACTTCCATGGTTCCGATAGGCAAGCGATAACCGTATTTGCTGTCTTTGTACAGAGTTGGGAATGTCTTTTCATACATACGCATCATGGCTCCGGTGCGTGTACGCCATTCTTCGTGGATAACTCCACGCTCTTTGTCGATTTCTTTCGGATCAAGGGTCAGGCCATCTGCCCAGTCGTGTAAAATCAACAGGCAGGAATCTACGATGCCATCGCGGATGACAGGTACGTTGGAAATGTTGTAGACTGTTTCATCTACTGAAGTGTAGGCATTCAGGTTTGCTCCGAATTTTACACCGATGGTTTCCAGCCAGTCTCGGAGAGCTGTTCCAGGAAAGTTTTTGGTTCCGTTGAAACACATATGTTCCAAAAAATGGGCAAGACCGCGCTGGTTGTCTTCTTCCAAGATAGAGCCTACCTTTTGCGCAATGTAGAAATCTGCCTGATTTTCGGGAAGTTCATTGTGACGGATGTAATAAGTCAAGCCGTTTTCCAACTTACCGATACGAACGTTCGGGTCGGTTGGGAGAGGAGGCATTTGTTGGGCAAATGCAGTGGCAATACCACCGAAGAACAGTACGGCAACAACTGATCTTCTGAACGAGTGTTTTCTCATAAATTTGTGGTGTATGTGTTTAAAAATGAAGTCCGCCTTGAATAAGACGGACCTGAGGTTCTTTAGAGCATACCGTTGGCCGACAAATAACGCTCAGCTTCGATAGCGGCTTTACATCCGCTTCC
>URWP01000215.1 GCA_900551645.1 uncultured Bacteroides sp. | reverse complement strand
TGAAAGCCCGGGCAGTAGGAGTGAACGGCAATCGGGCAGCTATTCTGGATTTACGATCGACAGACCCTGAAGGATGGGCGTCCGACCGCCGTCCGCCATTGAATCATTTTTCGGATATTGTGATTTATGAGATGCATCACCGTGATTTCTCGATTGATACAGTCTCGGGTATCCGTCATCGTGGAAAATTTCTGGCATTGACAGAAGACAGTACCCACACATATCTGGGTGACAAGACCGGTATCAGTCATTTGAAGGAATTGGGTATCACTCATGTACATCTGCTTCCTTCGTTCGATTTTTCGTCGGTGGATGAATCAAAGCCTGATAAGCCGCAATATAACTGGGGATACGACCCGAAGAATTATCTGGTACCAGAAGGATCGTATGCTACAGATCCGTTTACGCCTGATGTCCGTATACGTGAGTTCAAACAGATGGTGATGGCTTTGCACAAAGCTGGTATCCGGGTGATTCTTGATGTGGTGTTCAACCATACGGCCCAGACGCGTGGAAGTAATTTCGAACGTACCGTTCCTGGATATTTCTACCGGCACGATGCTGATGGAAATTTTTCCAATGGCTCCGGCTGTGGAAATGAAACAGCCAGTGAACGTCCTATGATGCGGCGATACATGGTGGAGTCTGTCTGCTATTGGGCAAAGGAATATCACATCGACGGCTTCCGGTTCGATTTGATGGGGCTGCATGATATCGAGACCATGAACCAGATACGAGCCGCTTTGAGTAAGATTGACCCTACTATTTTTATTTATGGCGAAGGTTGGGCTGCAGAGGAGCCTCAATTGCCGAAAGAGCAATTGGCAATGAAAAGCAATGCATCCCGTATGCCGGGTATCGCCGTATTCAGTGATGAATTCCGGGACAGTTTGCGTGGAAACTGGAAACACGAGTCGAAAGGTGGTTTTGTCATTGGCCGCTTCGGTTATGAAGGAGGGGTGAAGTTCGGGCTGGTAGGTGCTGTCCGTCATCCTCAGCTGACTTCGAATTCCGGAAACCAGTACATTCATCCATGGGCGGAACAACCTACTCAGATGATCAGTTATGTAAGCTGTCACGATGATCTTTGCATCACAGACCGGCTTAAGAAGACTTTACCGGGTGCATCGGTTCAGGAATTGAGCGCGTTGATGAAACTGGCAGAAACGGCTGTTTTTACCTCTCAAGGAATTCCTTTTATTTTTGCTGGCGATGAAATTATGCGTGACAAGAAAGGAGTTTCCAATTCCTACAATAGTCCGGATAGTATCAATGCCATCAACTGGCAGTTGAAAAATGTACATCGGGATGTGTTCGATTATGTGAAAGGATTGATTGCCATGCGAAAGGCACATCCTGCTTTTCGGCTGGGAGATGCGGAAAAGGTGCGCGCTCATTTGGAGTTTCTTCGTACTCCGGCAGATAATGTGGTGGCATTTTGTCTGAAGGGAAGACCCAACGGTGATGCGTGGCTGAATACCATTGTCATTCTGAATCCGCGGACAGAACCGGTTACTGTGGATATACCTATGGGAAAATACTGGATTGCTGCCCGTGATGGTAAAATAGATCTGATTATGGGACTGGGTAATCTTGTGGGCAATCAGGCCGTTGTTTCTCCACGTTCGGCGCTCATTATTCATCAGTAAACAACTAAACAAATTATACTATACATCATGCAATACATTATTTCTGTAGAAAATGGCGTGACCCGTCATCCGCTTTACCGGTTGAAAGAACCGATTAACCTGAAGATTGCAGTCGGAGAACATGTGGCTATTGTCGGTGATAACGGAGCTGGAAAAAGTCTGCTGGTCGATACGTTGATTGGCCGTTATCCGTTGCTTCTTAATGAAGTGACTTATGATTTTTCACCTTCAGCATCCAAATTGGCCTGCGATAATATCAAATATATTACGTTCCGTGATTCTTATGGCGACTCAGACGGTAATTATTATTACCAGCAACGTTGGAATTCACAGGATCTGGAAGAGACACCTATAGTACGCAACCTGCTCCCGGCTTGTACAGACGAGACCTTGAAGCAGACTTTGTATGACTTGTTTGGTATTGAGCAGATGCTTGATAAACATATTATTCTACTTTCCAGTGGAGAGCTCCGTAAGTTTCAGCTGACCAAGACTCTTTTGTCAGGTCCCCGCGTACTGATTATGGATAACCCTTTCATCGGACTGGATGCCAAGACCCGAGATTTGCTGCATCAGTTGTTGCGCAGACTGACCGAGGTAACACCGTTACAGGTAATATTGGTCCTTTCTAAAACAGATGATATTCCAACCTTTATTACTCATGTAGTTCCGGTGGAACACCGTATCTGTTATCCGAAAATTACATTGCAGGAATATTTGAATCAGCAGGAGCCGGTACCGGCTCATCTGCTTTCGGAAGAGAAATACCGTCGGATTTTGGAATTGCCTTATAGTGACCATCTGTATCATGCCGATCAGGTCGTGAAATTGAATAAGGTCAGTATCCGTTATGGGGAACGTACCATTCTGAAGGATTTGGACTGGACAGTCCGCTGTGGGGAGAAATGGGCATTGAGTGGAGATAACGGCTCCGGAAAATCTACCTTGTTGAGTCTGGTATGTGCTGATAATCCTCAAAGTTATGCCTGTGATATTACCCTTTTCGATCGTAAACGAGGAAGTGGAGAGAGTATTTGGGAAATTAAGAAACATATCGGTTATGTCAGTCCGGAGATGCATCGTGCTTACCTCAAGAATCTGCCTGCTATCGACATTGTAGCCAGTGGATTGTATGATTCAATCGGTCTGTATCGGAAAAAGCAGGAAAAGGATGCAGGTATTTGTGAATGGTGGATGGATATTTTTGGTATTGCCGGATTGAAAGACCGTAGCTTCCTGCAGCTTTCCAGTGGCGAACAGCGGCTGGTATTATTGGCCCGTGCTTTTGTGAAGGACCCGGAACTGTTGATTCTGGATGAGCCACTGCATGGCCTGGATATGCACAACCGCCGGTTGGTGAAGGATGTTATCGAGGCATTCTGTAGCCGGATGAACAAGACATTGATTATGGTTACTCATTATAAAGAGGAACTGCCTGATGTGATTGATCACCAGTTTTATTTACAGAGGAACGACTGACAAAGGCTAAAAAAAAGTA
The DNA here is from genome assembly GCA_900551645.1 of uncultured Bacteroides sp. GTDB lineage: Bacteria > Bacteroidota > Bacteroidia > Bacteroidales > Bacteroidaceae > Phocaeicola. Next base: position 1,488 of record URWP01000215.1, on the reverse strand, counting down.
CCTGCCAGGGGAAAGATGGGCAGGTACTTGTCCCGAGATAGGGATTTATCGGGACTTTAGCATGCAGACATGCTTGAGATGTCTAGTCTGGTCTTTTGTTCTATTTACAAAGATAAGCAGAAATTCTGAGAAAACCTAGATAAATGATAGAAAATTAATCACTTATCCAATGCTATGGATAATAAAAGCACTTCTGATATATTGCGTTAACCGAAATCAGAGGATTATCGGTAACATTCTTCCCTGTTTTTCTGAAATTTCTGTTGTATTGGGAATAATTTGTTCAAAATACCGATACCTTGGATAAATGTTTGTTGGATAGCCTGTTATAGACATTGGACAATACTGTTTCCTGAATGGAATGTGAGTCTGTATAACCTGAAAGTTCTGTTTATTTCTTTCTTGATAGAATAAATTGTTAGGTTTTTTCTTGCTTCTTCTGTTATTTTGCTATATTTGCCCCTCATATAGAAACACTATGAATAAAATGCTATGAAAACGACCTTATTGCAAAGAGATATTTGTTGGGCCAATCCTGAAGTTAACCGACAACGATTGGAACAGCGTTTGGCCGAACTTCCACCGGCTGATTTATATATATTTCCAGAAATGTTTTCTACCGGATTTTGCACGGATCCTGAGGGAATTGCCGAAGAAAATGTCGGTGAAGGTACTTTAGGATGGATGCAGCGTATAGCTCAGGCACGAGGTTGTGCGCTTGCTGGAAGTGTTTCCATCAAAGAAGGCGGGAAATTTTACAACCGTTTTTATTTTGTTTATCCAGATGGGAAGTATTGTTCTTATGACAAGCGACATCTGTTTACCTATGGGGGCGAACACAAGACATTTACTGCAGGCAAGGAACGGGTTATCGTAACGTATCAGGGGGTACGTATCCTGTTGCAGATTTGTTATGACCTTCGTTTCCCGGTATGGTCGCGTAACCGTAAGGATTATGATATGGCCATTTATGTGGCCAGTTGGCCTACTCCCCGTGTAGAAGTGTGGAGTGCATTGCTTCGTGCCCGTGCTATCGAGAACCAGTGCTTTGTGGCCGGTGTCAACCGGGTAGGTGAGGATCCTGCTTGCCAATATTCAGGCGGAACTGCTCTGATTGATCCATATGGACATACTTTGGGTGCCTGTAAAGATGGTGAGGAGGGAGAAGTTACAGCTGAGATAGATTTGGAGGAGCTGAATCGTTTCCGTCAGAAATTCCCGGTACTGGACGATGCGGATGCTTTTGAGATAATGTGAAATGAAAAACAACTGAATAACCATGAATAAGAAACTTTTATTAGGAGACGAGGCGATTGCCCTGGGCGCGCTGCATGCCGGTATCAAAGGTGTGTATGCTTATCCTGGAACGCCGAGTACGGAGATAACAGAATTTATACAGAAATCCCCGTTGGCCACTGAACGTGGCATTCATTCCAGTTGGTGTACCAACGAGAAGACTGCCATGGAGGCTGCGTTGGGTATGTCATA
>URWP01000214.1 GCA_900551645.1 uncultured Bacteroides sp. | reverse complement strand
GGCGGTGGCGGTAAAGGTATGCGTCTGATTCATTCTGAAGATGAAGTAGAGGAAGCATACAACACTGCACGTTCTGAATCGATGTCTTCATTTGGCGATGATACTGTATATCTGGAGAAATTCGTGGAAGAACCGCATCACATCGAGTTCCAGATTTTGGGTGATAATTATGGAAATGCGGTGCATCTGTTCGAACGTGAATGCTCTATCCAGCGCCGTAACCAGAAGATTGTAGAAGAGACTCCATCTCCGTTCGTAACTCCGGAACTGCGTCAGAAGATGGGTGAGGCAGCTGTAGCAGCAGCCAAGGCTGTAAACTATAAGGGAGCAGGTACCATCGAATTTCTGGTAGACAAACATCGTAATTTCTATTTCCTGGAGATGAATACCCGTCTGCAGGTAGAGCACCCGATTACTGAAGAAGTAGTAGGTGTAGACTTGGTGAAGGAACAGTTACGTATAGCCAGCGGTGAACCGTTGCATTTCAAGCAGGAAGACCTGAAACAGCGTGGTCACGCCATCGAATGCCGTATCTGTGCCGAGGACTCTGAAAATAACTTCATGCCTTCGCCGGGTGTTATCCGTCAGTTGATGGAGCCGAACGGTATCGGCGTACGTATCGACAGTTATGTATACGAAAGCTACGAAATACCTATCTATTACGATCCGATGATCGGTAAACTGATTGTGTGGGCTACTACCCGTCAGTTCGCTATCGAACGTATGCGCCGTGTGCTGTATGAATATAAGATTACCGGTCTGAAAACCAACATCGGTTACTTGCGCCATATCATGCACGTACCTGATTTCGTAGAAGGACATTACAATACATTGTTCATCCCGAAACATCAGGAAATGTTGAAGGAATGGGCCGGAAAGAAAGAGGAAGATACAGAAAATATCGCCATGATTGCTGCTTACATCGATTATCTGATGAATTTGGAAGAGAACCGTACCGCTTCATCGGATAACCGTCCGATTAGCCGCTGGCGTGAATTCGGTCTGCAGAAAGGTGTATTACGTATCTAATAACAAGGAAAATTATGGAAATACATATTGGAAACAGAGTTGCTGACGTTACTTTGGTCAGCAAGGAAGGAAACAAGGTACAATTGACTATCGATGGAGTTCCTTATGATGTAGACATCGTGATGGCTGAAAACGGTAGTTGTTCCATTCTGCACGACGGACAATCCTACAATGCCGAGCTGATTCGCAAAGAAGGAGGTAAGAGTTATACAGTCAACGCACATTATCAGTCGTACAATATCGATATTATCGACTCTCAGGCCAAATATCTGCGTATGCGTAAGGGGGCCGAAGAAAAGCAGCAGGACAAGATTGTTTCGCCGATGCCGGGTAAGGTAGTCAAGGTGCTGGTGAAAGAAGGTGATTGTCTGCAGGCTGGCGACATTGTGGTTGTGATTGAAGCCATGAAGATGCAGAGTAACTATAAAGTAAACAGCGAATGTGTAGTCAAGGAAATTCTGGTGAAGGAAGGAGATTCTGTCAACAGTAATCAGGTTATCATGACTCTCGACGTAAAAAAAACGGATGAATAATTATGACAGCAGAAGAACAATATAAGAAATTCGAAGAGCTGGACAAACTGGCTTCTCAGGGTGGAGGTATAGAGCGTGTGGAAAAACAGCATGCAAACGGTCATATGACTGCCCGCGAACGTATCGACATGTTGCTCGATAAAGGTACCTTCAATGAAATTGACAAATTCGTGGTTCATCATTGTACCGATTTCGGAATGGACAAGAAGCACATTCCGGGTGACGGTATTGTTTGTGGCTACGGTAAGATAGACGGTCGTCTGGTGTATGTCTATGCCTACGATTTTACTGTTTATGGCGGTACACTGAGTGCTACCGGCGCAAAGAAAATCGTTAAGGTTCAGGAATTGGCCTTGAAGAACGGTGCTCCGATTATTGCATTGAATGACTCGGGAGGTGCCCGTATTCAGGAAGGTGTAGGCAGTATCTCCGGTTATGCTTCTATTTTCTATCAGAATACCATCGCATCAGGTGTTATTCCGCAGATTTCAGCTATTTTGGGTCCGTGTGCAGGAGGTGCTTGTTATTCTCCGGCATTGACTGACTTCATTTTCATGGTGAAAGAGAAGAGTCACATGTTCATTACAGGTCCGGATGTAGTGAAAGCCGTTACACACGAAGAAGTGGATAAGGAAGAATTGGGTGGTGCTTATACACACAGCAGCAAGAGTGGTGTCACTCATTTCTTGTGCGACAATGAAGAGGAGACTTTGATGAGTATCCGCGAACTGTTGAGCTTCCTGCCATCCAACAACATGGAAGATGCTCCGATTCAGCCTTGCTCGGATGATATTCGTCGTGCCGATGAATCTCTGATGAGTGTGATTCCGGACGATCCGAACATGCCGTACGATATCAAGAACATCATTGAACCGGTAGTGGATAACCAGTACTTCTTCGAAGTAATGCCGCATTTTGCCAAGAATATTGTTGTAGGTTTTGCTCGTCTGGGCGGACGTTCGGTTGGTATTGTAGCCAATCAGCCGGCTTATTTGGCAGGTGTCTTGGATATCGATGCTTCCGACAAGGCTTCGCGTTTCATTCGTTTCTGCGACTGTTTCAATATTCCTATCGTTACGTTTGAGGACGTTCCTGGATTCTTGCCGGGATGTACACAGGAACACAATGGTATTATCCGTCACGGTGCTAAGATTGTATACGCATATGCAGAAGCTACTGTTCCTAAGATTACAGTCATTACGCGTAAGGCTTATGGTGGTGCTTATATTGTAATGAACAGTAAACCTATCGGTGCCGATGTGAACTTCTCTTACCCGACAGCTGAAATCGCCGTAATGGGTGCTGATGGTGCTGTAAACATTTTATATCGCAAGGCTACTCCGGAAGAAAAGGCTCAGGCTATTGAAGAATATAAGGAGAAATTCTCTAATCCTTACCGCGCAGCAGAACAGGGGTACATTGATGAAATCATTCTGCCGCGTGACACTCGTTTCAAGCTGATTCAAGCTCTTGAAATGACTCAGAACAAGAGCCAGAGTAATCCGCCGAAGAAGCATGGTAACATGCCGCTTTAATCGGAGGAATACCATAAACATCAGAAAGGTATCTGTTTTCCTGAAAAAGGAGGGCAGATACCTTTTTTGTTGGGAAATTTAGTCATTACATGTTAAAACTTTCGGCTCTTTCTTTTCCTTTTTTGTAACTTTGGCCGGTTATAAATATGTATCTATGATGAAGAAGTTATTGATGTTGGCAGCCATGCTCGGCTGTTTGTGGAGTACTGTATCAGTACAGGCTCAGCAGGTGACTCCTGATGCTGCAGGATATATTGTCAAGGTGGGTGATACAGCACCCGATTTCGAAATGACATTGACAGATGGTCAAAAGGTAAAACTTTCCGATTTGCGTGGAAAAGTAGTTATGTTACAGTTTACGGCGAGTTGGTGTGGCGTGTGCCGGAAGGAGATGCCTTTCATAGAGAAGGATATTTGGCAGAAGCACAAAGACAACACTGCGTTTGCACTTTACGGCATCGACCGTGATGAACCGTTGGAACGTGTCAAAGCCTTTGCCAAGCAAACTAAAGTGACTTATCCTTTGGGATTGGATCCGGGAGCCGATATATTTGCCAAATATGCGGAACGTGAAGCTGGTATTACTCGTAATGTCTTGATTGATAAGGACGGTAAGATAGTGTTGATGACCCGTCTTTATAATGAGGAGGAATTTGCTTCTCTGTGTAAGAAAATCGATGAACTCTTGGCCCGATGAAAACTAAGTTATGGATATTTGGCCTGTGTTGTCTGTTGTGGGTTTCTCCTTCCTTGGACGCAAAAGATAAGAAGACGCATTACGAACCGCTGTTTGGAAAAGCTCTGGCATCATATTCTGTTACTTCCAATTCACTGAAAGGAGCTGTCTTTTACTTGGTAAGCGGTCATGGAGGACCTGATCCTGGATGTATTGGTCGTTATCAGGGGAAAGAACTTCACGAAGATGAATATGCATACGATATTGTTCTCCGTCTGGGACGGGAACTTCTGAAACGAGGGGCTAAGGTGTATTTCATTATTCAAGACAAAAAGGATGGGATACGTGAGACTGCCATTCTGAACAACAGCAAGCGGGAAACATGTATGGGTAAGCCGATTCCATTGAATCAGGTAGCTCGTTTGCGCCAACGTTGTGAGGCTATCAATGGATTGTACCGGAAAGATAAGAGTAATTATAAGCGCGCCATCTTTATTCATGTGGACAGTAGAAGCAGGGGAAAGCAGACTGATGTTTATTTTTATCATGCGCCAGGCAGTAAATATGGAAAGCGTCTGGCTACCCAGTTGCAGAAAACTTTCCGTGCCAAGTATGATCGGCATCAGCCGAATCGGGGTTTTGATGGTACCGTGAGCGAACGCAATCTTTTTGTGCTTCGTACCGCCATTCCATATTCTGTCTTCATGGAGTTAGGTAATATTCAGAACAAACAGGATCAGAAACGGTTGGTCATTCCCAGCAACCGTCAGGCTTTGGCTAACTGGATTACCGATGCGATTGTGGCTGACTATAAGAAATCGAAATAGGGATATTCAGTAAATGTCCCTAAAATAGGGATATTCAGTAAATGTCCCTAAAATATATAATGGCATATGAAGATTATAGAA
>URWP01000213.1 GCA_900551645.1 uncultured Bacteroides sp. | reverse complement strand
GCAAAGCTACAACCAAACCTCAAAGTGTAAAAGGTGCATTTCTTCGAATGCTTACGTTTTAAGTTATACGTCCGTTCGTTTTGAGTCACACATCCGTTCGTTTTAAGTCACACGTACGTTCGTTTTTGGGGGCAGGCATTCTACACAAGCTACAGGTATTAGCCCTATACATATAACAATAGCGACTGCCACTATAAGCCTAATAGTTGCAGCCGCTATCGTTTTGTTGTACCTATATGCAGTCGTTGCATCAGCTACCGGATTCATCCAGCCAGGCCAATGCAGCAGCTCCTAAAATAGCCGCTTCTGCATCTTTCAAAGCCGAAACCAGAATCCGGGCAGTCCCTCTGTAGTTTTCGAAAACTTCCCTATCATACGTCTCTTTCAGCGGATTCATCAACAAGTCGCCGGCTTTTGTCAATCCGCCAAACAGGATAAAGGCTTCCGGGTCTGAGAACGTTGCGAAATTGGCCAGGCTTTCGCCCAACAATTTCCCGGTAAACCGGAAAACCTCGTTGGCTATCCGGTCTCCCTTGACAGCTGCCTCATAGACATCCTTCGAAGTAATTTCATTACCGGCTATTGCCCTGAGCAGACTGGGACTATCATCCCTTTCCAGAAACTCGACAGCTGTACGGGCCACGCCAGTAGCGGAGCAATAAGCTTCCAGACATCCCTTCCTGCCACACGGGCACTCTCTACCGTTCTCGGGACGAATCGTCGAATGACCGAGTTCACCGGCAAAACTGTTCTTTCCATAGACCAGTTTACCGTTCACTACGATACCACTCCCTACCCCGGTACCCAAAGTTATCATCATGAAATCCTTCATACCTTTGGCAGCCCCGAACAACATTTCACCCAAAGCGGCCGCTTTGGCATCGTTTGTAATCCTGACCGGCAGATGCATCTTCTGTTCCAACAAACCGGCCAACGGGACAACTCCCTTCCAGGGAAGATTCGTCGCATTCTCAATGGTACGCTTCCAATAGTTCACATCGGGAGCCCCTATACCGAAAGCATGGATTTCATGTTCACACCCATAAGCCGAAATCAGCTTCTCTGCCTCCGAGACGCAGGTAGAAACATAATCTTCCAGAACCGGATAAGCCTGCGTCTTGAAAGAAGCAGTCGCAAGCACCTTCCCTTCCCGGTCAACAATACCCAACACCGAATTTGTTCCTCCAAGGTCTAAAGCCAATACATACTTCTTACTCATAATGTAGATTTCAAGATGTCCGGGTATTCCTTATAGATTTTCACCATCAGTTCACCGAACAGCGTATTCGTCCAGGCAAACCACGAACGGGTGAATTTGGTCGGATCGTCCACATGGAAGGATTCGTGCATGAAACCTGTATCCGCATCGGTATTCTTCAGCAACGTAACGCACTGCCTGATTTCCTCCTTGTCGGTCGATGTAAGAGCCTTCATGATGATACTCATCGGCCAGGCATAATCCAGCCCTACATGAGGTCCTCCTACCCCTTCGCCGGCTTTTCCCTTGAAGAAATACGGGTTATTGTCGCTCCAGATGAATTTCCGGGTATTCAGGTACAATGGGTCGTCCTGCGAGCAATAGCCCAGATAAGGAGCTCCCAACAGGCTGGGAACATTGGCATCGTCCATACAGAGGCTGTTACCATAGCCATCCACTTCGAAGGCATAAATCTGTCCGGCTACCGGATGATTCACAATACCATATTTCTTGATGGCCCCATCCACCTCGTCGGCCAATTGCAGGCACTCCTGCGCAAACTCCTTGTTGCCGTAGACCTTGGTCTCGATTTCGGCCAACTGTCTGAGCGAAACGACCGTAAACATATTCGAAGGTATCAGGAATCCGTACTGCGTAGCGTCATCCGAAGGACGGAAAGCAGAATAAATCAGTCCTACCGGCTTTACCGGTGCTCCGAATCCGCCGTTTATCTGTGAATCCGTCGGCCGGTCACAATCTCTGGTGAAGCTGTAAGGGCCCAGCCCGTCCTTCCGCTGCTGTTCCTTGAAGGTCTGTACCACCAGTTTCATGGCATCGTGCCATACAGCATCGAAGACAGAGCTGTCACCTGTAATCAGCCAATAATGATAGGCTACACGGATAGGATAACACAACGAATCGATTTCCCATTTCCGCTCGTGCAGCTCCTTTACCATGTGCTGTGTATTGTCACTTTCCCAGTAACTACCCAAAGGCCCGTCATTGAAAGCATTGGCATACGGGTCAATCAGGATACACTGAGCCTGCCGGTTAATCAGACCAATAACCAGATTCTGAAGATTTTTATCCTCTTTCAGCAGTTGCAGATAAGGCCAGACCTGCGCAGAAGAATCCCGCAGCCACATGGCATGAATATCACCAGTAATGACAAACGTATCGGGTTTATCCCCCTTCATCCGGAACTCGACTGTCGTATCCAATGTATTCGGATAGCAGTTCTCGAACATCCACTTCAGCTTAGGGTCGCTGATGGCATCCCTTACTTCTACAATCATCTTTTCTACAGCTTCCGAACTGAAATTACGCTTTTCAATCGCCGGGCGCTTCGATTCATAAGAAGTCTGTGCATAGACTTCCGTATACCCCGAACAAGCCAGCAACAAAGCCATTGCCGAAACACCTAAAAACTTACTGTTTATCATATTCCACACTTTTCATTAAAAATTATTCTTTCCTTCCTTTACCTGTACCGTCATTTCCTTGTCTCCATAAAGGATGGTCAGTACAAAAGGTACATTTGATTCTACAGTCACCTGCGGCTTGTCTGAAGCGGAACGTCTGCTCTTTGCTCTGAAAGAAATCATACCGTCCGGCCCAAAAGGATAGCGTTCGATACCATTTTCCTCGGTCAGATTCATATCCCAAACCACCTTACCTTCTGTATAATCGCCTCTGATACCAATGATGTATTCTATCAGCTCAGCGATAGGTGCAAGGCCGGTCCAGCCGATAAATTCCTTTCTAGCCATAAATCCCGGTTCTGCCGATTCAGGAGCATAATATTCCCAAAATGTACCCGTCTTCTTGTATACCTGGAATACCTGATCATAATGACTCAAAGCGATTTTCCGGGCCAGTTCCCGATAGCCATTCTTCACCAGCCCGGTCATGACCATGTAATTGGTTCCAGGCCAGATTCCTCCCTGCCAATATCTTCCGTTGGCCTTATACCTCGGATTGTCGGCCGATAAAGAAGGAACCATGAAAGGACGTTTGAAAGTTTCCGGATTTTCCAACTGCCCTATCATCCGTTTCATCTGTTCCTCATTCAGGACATCCGAAAAAAGTGCCCAATAAGCTCCGATACCTTTGGTCTTTCCCAAAGAACCGTCTGCATACTGGTCATACAGAAATCCGGTCTCTTCATCCCAAAGATTCTCACTGATATATTTCTTGAGTACCTGTATTTCATCTTCCAGTTCCTCTATTTCTTGCCATCTTTCCAGATAAAAACCCATCTCAAGCAACAAATTAGCCGTAAACAGTTGTTGAAGATTGGTATCCAGCCAAATCATATGACCATGACTATAGATGGGATTGTATTTGGATTCTACCCGGGGCATATTGTCCATACCGGTTCCCCAGCCACTGGACCAATACATCCCGTTTCTCCAGGTCCGGTTCAGCCGGAGCCATTTATAATAGGCACACAGAACCGGGAAAATCTTATGCAACCGCTCTACATCACCGAACTGATGATAATAGACCATTTCACACCAGGGAATCAGATTCGGTCCTGTACTTACCGGGTCGTATCTTTCAAAGCAATCGGCACCGTCGGCCTTGATTTCCCTACAGATGAAACCGTCCGGATGCTGTTTGGCATAAAAGTTATCCAGCGTATTCTGGAACGGAAAGAAGCGGGCTCCATACCTGGCAAACATCAGAATGAACGAAGAATCCCACATGAAGATGTTACCATTATAAGCCGTATCAATATAAGGAGCCACAAATCCGGAACCGGGCAACGGATTCTTGATGTTGCCTACCGCAATTTCCCATGCCCTCCAGTACATATCGATTTCGTCCTGATGGCCACTCCAAACCGGTAAAGGCAGAATATCCTTAGCCTCTTCAAAGGTTCCGGGAGTGATGTATTTAGGTTTCGCTATACGATAATTATTTTCTGCCACAAGAGGCTCCTTCACATACGTATCCTTGTAAGGCAAATGATAGATACTATCGTTACCACATCCTTGGGAAAAAACATAACTGCTACCTCCCAACAACAATCCCAAAGTTAAGCATACAATCCGTTTCATGCAGTCACTTCCATTAAAGGTTAAGCAAAGATTTGATTTTATGGAAAATGTCTGTATTCTCATAGATACCGGTAAACAGTTCAGAACCCGGTCCGAAAGCATATACAGGAACCATCACGCCAGAATGTCCGGTAGTAGAGAACTTACACTTGATTTCCCCCTTGTCTTTATCACCGTCTATAAGCGTAAGACCACCTGTTTCATGGTCCGCTGTAACCACAACAAGGGTTTCACCGTCTTTGGCGGCCCATTCCAGAATCTTACCTACAGTACGGTCAAAATCATGTGTTTCCTGCATCAGGAGGTCCAAATCATTGAAATGTCCGTAATCATCCAGTTGGGAACCTTCTATCATCATGAAAAAGCCGTTCGGATTCTGACTCAACAGTTCAATACCTTTCAAGGATGACTGAGCCAGACGGT
>URWP01000212.1 GCA_900551645.1 uncultured Bacteroides sp. | reverse complement strand
TATTGCCCGCCAGCAGGTGGAGGATGGAGCGCAGATTATCGACGTAAATATGGACGACGGTTTGCTGGATGCGGCCGAAGAAATGACTACTTTCCTGAATCTGGTGGCTTCTGAGCCGGATATTGCCCGGGTACCGGTGATGATTGACTCGTCGAAATGGGAGGTAATTCTTGCCGGATTGAAATGTGTGCAAGGTAAATGTATCGTCAACTCCATCTCTTTGAAGGAGGGTGAAGAAAAGTTTATCGAGCATGCCCGACTAATCAAGCAATACGGTGCGGCGGTCATTGTGATGGCCTTCGATGAGAAAGGGCAAGCCGATACCTTTGCCCGGAAGATAGAAGTTTGCGAACGGGCATACCGGATTCTGACTGAGGTGGTGAATTTCCGTCCGCAGGATATTATCTTCGACCCGAATGTACTGGCTGTTGCGACGGGTATCGAAGAGCATAACAACTATGCGGTGGATTTCATAGAGGCTGCCGGATGGATTCGCCGGAATCTGCCGGGAGCTCATGTCAGTGGGGGAGTCAGCAACCTGTCGTTTTCTTTCCGTGGAAACAACTATATCCGCGAGGCGATGCATGCAGTCTTTCTGTATCATGCCATCCGACAGGGGATGGATATGGGGATTGTCAATCCGGCCTCTTCCGTACTGTATACCGATATACCGGCTGATATTCTGGAACGCATTGAGGATGTGGTACTCAACCGTCGTCCGGATGCGGCCGAACGGCTGATAGAAACGGCCGAACAGTTGAAGGCTGAAAAGGAAGGTGCGTCCGGACAGGCTGCTGTATCTCATCTGGCCTGGCGAGAAGGTACAACGGTGGAAGAACGTCTGCAATATGCTCTGGTGAAAGGTATCGGCGATTTTCTGGATGAGGATTTGCACGAGGCGCTGGAACGTTATCCCAACGCTGTAAGTATCATTGAAGGGCCTTTGATGGCTGGTATGAATCATGTAGGCGATCTCTTCGGTTCAGGAAAGATGTTCTTGCCACAGGTAGTCAAGACGGCCCGTACCATGAAGCGTGCGGTAGCGATTCTGCAGCCTTATATCGAAGCTGAAAAGCAGGAAGGAGCCCGCAGTGCCGGGAAAGTGCTGCTGGCTACGGTAAAGGGAGATGTGCACGACATCGGAAAGAATATTGTCGGGGTAGTGATGGCTTGCAACGGGTATGAAATCATCGATTTGGGTGTGATGGTGCCTGCCGAAAAGATTATTGAAACAGCTGTCCGTGAAAAAGTGGACATTATCGGACTGAGTGGACTGATTACACCGTCGCTTGAAGAAATGGTGCATGTAGTGAGTGAACTGGAACGTGCGGGACTTCATATTCCGGTGATGATTGGGGGAGCCACGACTTCCAAGCTGCATACGGCTCTGAAGATTGCTCCGGTCTATCATGCTCCGGTAGTCTACATGAAGGATGCTTCGCTCAATGCGCCGATAGCTGCCCGTCTGATGAATCCGGATTTGCGGAGCGCGCTGGCCGGAGAACTGGAAAATGAGTATCAGCAGCTTCGGGAAAAGAATGAGACCCGCCGGGTGCAGACGGTATCGTTGGCAGAGGCTCAGAAGAATAAACTGGACTTGTGGAGTTGATTCATTGAATTGAAATATAATTTGTGGGAGGAACCGTACAGACTGAGGAAAGGCTTGTACGGTTCTTCTTGTTTTTATTCTTTCCAATGAAGTGATTTTCCCTTCTTTTGAGAAGTCTTATAAAGATAATTCTTCCCGTTTGCTTATATTAACTATAAAAATTAGTTTATGAACTATATTTTCTAGTTATTTGCAGAAACAAAAGAAAACGCTATGAAAACATTGACGGCTAAAGAAGAGGAAATCATGGGATTCTTTTGGGAAAAGGGTCCGATGTTTGTCAAGCAGTTGTTGGAACTTTATCCGGAGCCGCGTCCGCATTTCAATACCCTTTCTACCATTGTCCGTGGATTGGAAGAAAAGGGATATTTGTCTCATACGGCTTTCGGTAACACCTATCAGTATTATGCTGTAGTATCTGAGGAGGATTTCAGCAGAAAGACGCTTCGTGGTGTCATCAGTAAGTATTTCAATAATTCTTTCCTGGGAGCTGTTTCTTCGTTGGTAAAGGAGGAGGATATTTCAGTGGAGGAACTGAAAGAGCTTATCCGGCAGGTGGAAGAGGGAAAGAATGATACTCACCGATAAATCATATCGCTTATGGGAACCTTTCTAGTCTATATCTTGAAATCATCGCTTTGTCTGGCTTTGTTCTATCTGTTCTATCGGTTGTTGCTCAGCAAGGAGACTTTTCATCGGTTCAACCGGATAGCGTTGTTGGGAGTCATGCTGATTTCCTGTCTGCTTCCTTTGATCAGGGTAACGGTAGACCAGGCGACAGTGGTCAACACTTCTGTCATGCTGGTGGAAGAGGATATGTTGATGTATCCCTGGGAGATGCAGGCTGTGGTACAGGAGGAAGCAGCGTTCCCGTGGCGGGAATGGCTGGTAGCGGTTTATTTCCTGGGAATCCTGTTTTTCCTGTTGCGTAATTTCTTGTCGCTGGGATATGTATTTTACCTGATTCGTCACAGCCGTTGTCGAAGGATGGAGAACGGTATCTGTCTGGTTGTTCATCAGGCGGGATTTGCTCCTTTCAGTTGGATGAAATACATTGTCATTTCACAGACGGATTTGGATGAGAACGGTACCGATATTCTGACACACGAGGAAGCCCATATCCGGAACGGGCATTCATGGGATTTGTTGCTGGTGGAACTCTGTGTCTGGCTGCAATGGTTCAATCCGGCGGCCTGGCTGCTCAAGCAGGAACTGCAGAATGTACATGAATACGAGGCCGATGAGGCCGTTCTCCGACAGGGAATTGATGCTAAACGATATCAAATGCTATTAATAAAAAAAGCCGTTGGCGCAAGGCTCTACTCTATTGCCAACAGCTTTAATCACAGTTCACTTAAAAAACGTATCACTATGATGATTCGAAAAAAATCCAATCCGTGGGCACGTGTCAAGTACCTGTATGTACTTCCGCTGGCAGCAGTAACGGTTGCCGCTTTTGCCCGTCCCGAAATCTCTGAACCGCTGGATGAGATTTCAAGTGTCAAAGTTAATGATTTGTCGGCAATTACAGGCAAGAATTCGCCGGAAAATCTCTCTGTTGCTTCAAATTCAGCCGCTGATGTGACGTTGAAGATGAAAGTGACCGACCAGTCCGGTAGTCCGATTGTCGGAGCAAGTGTTCTCATTGTCAATTCTACCTTGGGAACCCTTACCGATTTGGAAGGAAATTTTACGCTGAAGGTAAACAATGACCAGCGTATCAGCGTGTCTTACGTCGGCATGAAGCCCGTGGAACTCTCTGTCAAAGAGTGTCTGGAAAAACAGATAAAGGAGGTGCGTTTGGCTTCGGATAATGATTCGGAATCCCAACTGACGATAGTATCTCAATCTTCTGGCTCTGCTCCACAAAGTGTACAGAAGGTGGCTTCCTCTGAGATTCCGACCACAAATGATGTTTTCATGGTAGTAGAGCAGATGCCGGAGTTTCCGGGAGGTATGAGTGCCTGTCTGAAGTTTCTGGCAGACCATGTGGCTTATCCGAAAGAAGCTGCCGAAAAGAAAATACAGGGACGTGTCATCGTACAGTTTGTGGTGATGAAGGACGGTTCTATTGCCAATGCGCGGGTACTTCGTGCTGTTGACCCGTTGTTGGATGCCGAAGCGTTGCGTGTCATTGGTCTGATGCCAAAATGGAAACCGGGTACACAACGGGGGCAGGCTGTGAATGTGAAGTTTACAATGCCGGTTACTTTCCGGTTGAATAAGGACTCTACGGATATGCAACCTACTACGGCCGGTAGAATTGCGGCTGTTTCTGGAGATGCAAAAGCAAAGGTACTACAGAATGTACTGCATGTACTTCGTGCATCGGAAGGTAAAGAGACTCCTTTACTTGTGGTGGATGGCGAGGAATTTTCAGTTTCATCGTTGGATAAACTTTCTCCCGATACGTTTGAATCCATCTCCGTACTTAAGGAAGAGGATGCCATAAACCGTTTTGGGGAGAAAGGTAAAAACGGTGTCCTGCTGATTACTACCAAGAAGAAGTAAGAGTTTGTTCTTCTGAAACTATTAGCTTATTTTCAGAATGGATGTAACCTTATGAGGTTCAAAGTTTAATTTTACTATACATTATCTGACTATTCAAGAGTTCTATCGGTTTGCTTTTAGAGAAAGGAATTGATGGAACTCTTTTAAGTTTCTATCATGAAACAGAGATTTTATTATTATTCAGTTAATAGTTCTTTGTCTTTAGGATGTTGTCTGGATTTCAAATACAACGGGTTGCTTATGCCTTAGGATAAATTGTTCCGTTTCCTGCCAGATACATTCATTTCTTTTGCAAAGAAGATGTTTATGATTGTGAAAGGCCGTATCAGGGCGAGCGCACCAATCTTTTCTTGAAGATACTGTATATTGACTGGAATGAACAGAATCTGGAAAATTGCTTTTTTCATACTTTACATACAAATTTAATTGCCATGAAAAACATTACCATGAAACGACCTGCCTTGTGCAGTAAACTCACGCGCCGACTTGCCGCATATGCATTTGCGTTTCTGTCCGTCCTAATGGCTTCGTGCGGAAGCAAGGGCAATGACAATGCCCAATGGATAGAAAAGTGTAGTGTCATAGCCG
>URWP01000211.1 GCA_900551645.1 uncultured Bacteroides sp. | reverse complement strand
CCGCCATAGTCAAGCCGAATTGTGTATAGAACGTACCGGTAGTACCTCCGATAAAGCTAACCGGAATGAATACAGCCATGAATACGAAGGTAGTGGTAACCAAGGCGGAAGTGATGCCATCCATGGCATCGATGGTGGCCAGATAAGACGACCGGTATCCCTCGTCGAATTTGGCTTGGACAGCTTCGACCACGACGATGGCATCATCCACCACAGTACCGATGACCAGTACCAGTGCGAACAGCGTCAGCATGTTCAGACTGAAACCGACTATATTTAGAAATGCAAAGGTCCCTACCAACGAAACGATGATGGATAAAGCAGGAATGAAAGTGGAACGCATGTTCTGCAGAAACACGTATACAACCAGAACGACCAAAATAATGGCTTCAATGAGTGTTTTGATGACACTCTTTATGGATGCGTCCAGAAAGTCTTTGGTACTCATCAGGTCTACAATCTTGATACCTTCTGGTAATGTCTTGGAAATTTCTTCCACGGTACGGTCAATTTCCTTAATGATTTCATTTGCATTGGAACCGGAAGTCTGAGCAATCATGATGTTACATCCCGGGTGACCGTTCACTTCGTTGATGTAATCGTATGCACGTGTTCCCAATTCGACTGTTGCTACATCTTTCAACCGCAGTACTTCACCACCAGGTAGTGATTTGATAACCATATTTTCATAATCTACTTCGTTCTCGTAACGGCCACGGTATTTTAATACGTATTGGAAGGTATTCTCTGCTTCGGCTCCCAAAGTACCGGTAGCTGCTTCGATGTTTTGTTCATCGAGTACAGTGGTGATATCCGAAGGCACTAGCGAATATTTTTGCATTTTGTTCGGGTCAAGCCAGATTCGCATGGAGTATTCATAGCCGAATACATTCACTTCACCTACTCCGGCAATACGTGATAGACGTGGCTCAATATTAATTTTCAGGTAATTAGTCAGGAAAGCCTCGTCGAACGAATCATCGGGGCTATAAATAGCTAGCTGCTTGATGTTGCTGGTCTGACGTTTACGTACAGTGATACCACTTTTAGTAACTTCGGCAGGCAGTAAACCTTGAGCCGTAGCGATACGGTTCTGTACATTGACGGTTGCCATATCCGGGTCGGTTCCTTGGCGGAAATAAACGCTGATTCTGGCCGAACCGTTATTGGACGAGGTTGAAGTCATATACATCATGTTTTCTACGCCGTTAAGAGCTTCTTCCAGTGGGACAACTACACTTTTCAGCACTGTCTCGGCATTGGCCCCTGTGTAAGTGGCCGATACGCTGACCGTAGGCGGAGCGATTTCAGGGAATTGCTCAATGGGCAGCTGTGACAGACCGATGAATCCCAGTATCAGGATAAGCACGGAAATTACACCAGCCAGAATAGGGCGGTCAATGAATGTTCTTATCTTCATGGCTATCGGTTATTTTTGAGGTTCGGAAGTTGAAGTAGTAGTGTCAACGGCAGTACCTTCGCGCATCAGGCCGGCACCTTCTGCTACGATGACATCACCTGTGTGTAGACCGGACAGTACGATGTATGTCTGGCCGTCGTTATATTTATAGACAGTAATAGGAACTGATTTTGTCTTGCCGTCGACCACTTTCCATGTGAAGATCCGGTTTTGTAATTCGTATGTAGCGCTTTGTGGAATTGTGATACAGTCCTTGTATTCGGTAGGTACAGAAACAACCCCACTTCCACCGTTACGTAACAGATGTCCTTCATTCGGAAAAACGACACGTAAAGTTACTCCACCTGTACTTTCATCAACAGTGCCGCTGATAGCATCAATACGTCCCAGGCCTGTATAGGCTTTTCCGTTACTTAATGTCAGGCTTACAGCCGGCATTCTCTGACAGGCTTCTTCCAATGAACCGTATTGTTGGATGAGATCAAGCATCTGACTTTCTGCCATGGAAAAATAGGCATAGATTTCTTTATCGTCGGATACGGTGACTAACGGATCTGTGATACTGCTGCTTACCAATGCCCCTACACGGTAGGGAATCATACTTGCTACACCGTCTACCGGGCTCTTTACTTCTGTGTAAGAGAGGTTGTTACGTGCGTTGGTCTCTTCAGCTTTTGCTTGTGCCAGTGCAGCTTCGGCCTCAAGTAACTGGTTATGGGCTGTCTGGCGGTCGAAATTAGAGACTACCTTCTCTTCGTAAAGTTCTTCTTTACTTTCTGCGGTCAGTCGAGCTGTTTGAAGTTGGGCCTCAGCACTTTTTACATTAGCTAATGCCGTTTCTAAAGCTGCCTTGTATGGCACTTGGTCAATGATGAATAATACTTGGCCTCGACGAACGATGTCTCCTTCATTGATACAGATTTTTGTAATGGTTCCGCTGACTTGTGGACGTATCTCTACAGCTTGTCGTCCACGTAAGACGGCCGGATAAGTAGAATGCAGGGTCTGGTTGGTAGTTGTTACAGTCAGGGTCTTGTACTTTTCACCAGGCATGTCCTGTTGCTTTATTCCACAGGAAACAAGCAGCATTAAACAGCATAGCATGGGATAGATGTTCATTTTCTGATTCATATTTTCATATCTATTTGGTTCGTTCCAATATTTAGTTGTATCGTCGGGCCTATTTTTATATAGGAAAAGTGTTGTAACAGATAGTCGACAGATTTCTTTTGTATACATCCTTCTTTGAATACAAACTTATGTAGAAAGAATTGTACTGACGAGTATGTGGTGACGAATTGCGGGAATGTGGTGACAAACAGCTGTAACACCATATCTGTCCGTTATTAAAAAGTCGTATCTTTGTTTTTGGAAAATAATCATATGTATGAAGAATAATCGCATTGCCTTTTATATCGATTTACTTTTTTGCTTGGTTATCATGCCTTTGGTTATCATGCTGTTACCAGTGGACCGGTGGATAGTTACTAATACAGCTTTTCTGATTACGTTGATAGCCTATGTCTATGCCCTCTATTTTGTGTATCGTCGTGTCTGTCTGCCCAAACTTTTTATGCAAAGGAAATATTTGCAAATTATCCTTTTATTAGTTGTCTTAGCGGCAATTACTGGACTGTTGACTCATTTCCCGATGCCGGCTGAATATTTCGAAACCGATACTCGTCAGATGATGGCAAGGATACATATGCGTACACAGACTATTTGGTTTTTCTTTCTGGTAGTGACAGGTTTCTCGTTGGCTATTGAACTAACCTTTGAACTCTTTCGTCAGATACTTTCACGTCAGGAAATCGAGGCAGAAAAGAATAAGGCAGAATTAGCTCTTTATAAGGCGCAGATTAATCCACATTTTCTATTCAATACTCTTAATACCCTTTACGCCTTGGTCGTATCCGGTTCTGATAAGACAGAATCAGCTTTTGTGAAGTTTTCAGGGATTCTTCGTTACATGTATTCACAAAATGGGGTTGAGTTTATTTCTGCCAGACGTGAATTGGATTATATCCGTCAGTATGTAGATTTGCAGACATTGCGCCTGAATCGCCATACACAAGTTGAGTTGTCAATAGAAAACAGAGCGGAAGAGGTACTTATACCATCTATGCTGTTTATTACCTTTATAGAAAATGTTTTTAAGTATGGCACTTCTCCAGATAAGGACTGTACTGTCCGTATTCATATTTGGGTAGATGAAAAGTTTTTATCGCTTGAAACAGAGAATGCTGTGATGAAACGCCGTGAAGATGGCTTGTCTGGAATCGGCATTCTCAATTGTCGTAAGCGGTTGGATTTGCTTTATCCTGAACACTATGAACTGCAAACTGGTGAATCGGAAGGAATTTATCGTGTGAAGTTGGAGATACGGATGAAAGATTAATTGATTTTGAAAATAGTATATGGAGCAGGTCTTGAAATGTATTGCAATAGATGACGAGCCTATGGCTTTACTGGTTATTGAGCAGTTTTGTCGTCGGAAAGGTGGGCTTGAACTGACTACTTTCAGCGAACCGCATATAGGTTGGGAAGAAATACGTCGCTGTAAGCCGGATCTTGTATTCCTAGACATTCAGATGAATAGTCTTAGTGGGTTACAGATTGCTGATACGTTACCGGCCGGATGTTGTTTTATTTTTACTACTGCTTATGCTGAGTACGCCCTTGAGGGTTTTAATCTGGATGCTGTGGATTTTCTGCATAAGCCGTTTTCTTATGAACGTTTTGAAGTAGCCGTAGAAAAAGCTTTACGCCGCATAGCTATCCGTCGTTCGTCGGTTCCTGAGTTCCTGGTCGTAAAGCAGGAATATAATAATGTAAGTATTCCTCTTTCAGATATCCTTTATGTGGAAGCTTTAGGAAATTATGTAAAGATTGTCCGTATGTCGGGAGGGCATGTCTTGACACGTACTAATCTGAAGAATGTGATGGAATTGCTTCCTTCAGGGATTTTCCTTCGGATACATCGTTCGTATGTTATCGCTCTTGCTGCTGTCGTTTCGTATACCCGGGTACGTGTATTTTTAAGAGGGGGAAATTTCTCTTTACCTATCGGACAACTGTATGCAGATAGTGTCTGCAAAGTTTTGGGTGGAAAATGTTGATTAATGAACCACCCCTGTAGATAACTTTTTCATAACTCTTTATGAATCTGTGTCTATATTCTGATGGAAAACCGTACCTTTGCACTCCCAAAAATTAAAGAAAACAAAACGCATGTTATTACCCTATATGCACGAAAATCTGATAGAGGCCGGTTGTGATGAGGCAGGTCGTG
>URWP01000210.1 GCA_900551645.1 uncultured Bacteroides sp. | reverse complement strand
GGAAATCCGTGCCGGGTTATCCGTCAACTGGAAGAATAGACCGGTTATTTCAACTGATAAAAATAGAAGAAAAAAGAAGCGTTTAGGTTGAATCCGTTATCAGGAGATTTCAACGCGAACGCTTCTTGTTTCTTACTCAGTCTGTGTCTCTTTTTTCTTTACTGGATTTTTCTGGAATGCATGGGCTATTTCTTTGCGGAGGCTTCTCCAGCTGGGCATCAGTTTCAATTCTTTACGTACTGGAGTATCGTAAAGCAGAAAGAGCAGAAAGAGCAGGATGCAGGCATAAGATACCCATCCGTAAATCTGTTTGATGCTGATTTCCATCATCTGCGATACGAAAGTTTCCATATATTCTCCTAAAGGGAAAGGATTTTGGCTAAAATTTACCCGGTCGATGGCTGCTCCATATCGGGCTATGTTATCTGGCAGGTAGTAGGCAAGGCCTTGGGTATAAAGTGCCGACCCGATGACACCACCTACCACCATGTGCAGCATGTTGAATACGCTCAGTGCCTGAAAAAAGTGCTGGAAGGTCATGATTTCTTCCAGACAGACCATGAAGGTGGCGCTCAGGATGGCGTAGGCAAATCCCCGGCAGACGGTAGGCAGATACAGCTGAGAAATGTGTATATCGCTTGAGATGGTAAAATAGTATCCCAATAAATAGCCGATGAGGCCGGCTATCCCAACGGTGATGAGCCGGATATAGCTGAACCGCTTGACGTGCATCCACCAATAGGCAAACAGACAGCCGATGAGGATTCCTGTCAGGCTGAGCCAGTCCAACCGGACGCTCACCATCTCTTCATAGTGCATGACTTCTTCGTAGAATACTTCCTCCAGCACACGTTCGGTAGCCAGGAAAGCTTCCACCAAAGTTATCAGAATGAGTACCGGAAGCAAGTGCTTGTAGGTCCACATCTGGGGTTCGAAGAAAGGGTGGCGGATAGTCTGCATACGCCAGATGCAGAGAAAAAATGTAATTCCGATAGCTACAGCCAATTGTCTGATGACCGGACTGTTCCACCAGTCGTACCAGTCGCCGTAATCGAAGAAATAGGCAATCTCCAATAACAGGCAGGCCCATAATACGGCGCCTAGCCAATCGATCCCGAACAGCGGGAATTTTTTGATGAGGCGGAAGTGACGGGTGCATGCTTGCAAGATGAGCAGGTCAATCAGCATGACACCGCCGATGAACCAGTGCATGTAGCTCCAATGATAATGGTACATCAGATAGGTGGCTAGCAGGTCTGATACTTGCATGCTACCCAGTATCACGATATGCAGCATCGGGAAAAATACGGTGAAATCCCGTTTGGGAGTCATCCAAAGCTGGATGTTCGACATGCATTCGAAAGTTCCTTGAATCTTGCAGATGCCTTCGATGAAACAGAGTCCCCACAACAGGGGGAGGAAGGTGACATAAGGAGCTATCAGGTTGCACACCAGGACACCAGCCGCTGCGGCCGAGAGCAGGGTTTTGTTTGTAAACCGGAACTTCATGCGGAACAGCAGGGGAAAATAGATGGCCATTCCGGCCAGGTTGGCATAGAGACACATCAGCAAGTCTTCCCGCATCCATGTCGTTTCACCGACCATCTGATTCAAATTCCCCAAATAGAGCCCTCCGGAAAGCTGGAAGGTGGTGGCCATAAAGACATAAATCCATGGTTGTAGCTTACGAGGCACAAAGTTACGGAACATTGGCATCGTAAACGGTCCGTTCAGTACAGGCGCTCCCATAATCAGTGCTTTACTTTACATTCTACATTGAATCCAGCGCGCAGGAGTTTTAGCTTTTGGGGGTCGTTTCCTTTCAGACTGATGCGTACAGGTACACGCTGTTCCACTTTTACGAAATTACCGGTAGCATTGTCCTGAGGTATCATGGAAAAGGCTGCTCCGGTTGCGTCTGAAATGGATTCTACAGTACCTGTATAGGTTACTCCCGGTACGGCATCGGCGGTAAGGGTTACGCTGGAACCTTCGTGGATGTGAGGAAGTTGTGTCTCCCGATAGTTGGCGATGACCCATAGGTCACTGTTGTCTACAATGTCCACCATTGTTTGTCCAGGTTGTACCAGTTGGCCTTCATGAATGTCTTTACGTCCGGTTACTCCATCGCAAGTTGCTATAATAACAGTATACGACAGGTTAAGTCGGGCCAATGAGACAGCTGCTTCGGCCAGACGGACTGCCGCTTCGTTTTGTCCTAGACGATGAGTCTGTTCGTCCTTGACCAATGAGGTAGAATGCTTGGCGCGTTGTACCTGTTCGTAACGAGCTTTGGTTGCTTCGTATGCAGTCTGCACATTATCATATTGTTGACGGGTTACGGCATTCTGTTCCAATAGTTTTTTGTAACGTTTCAGCTCACGTTCTGCATTTTCCAGTTGCACTCGTACTTCGGCTATTCCCGCATCGCTGACACTTAGATTATTTTGTGTAGTAGCGATTCCCGCAGAAGTAGCCTGTTGTCCCGAACGGGCATTTTCCAAATCTGCTTCTGCCTGTGCCAGCCGGAGCCTGAATTCGGAGTCTTCGATAATGAGCAGGGTATCTCCTTTGTGTACGGGTTGGTATTCTTCAAAACAGATTTTCTGAATGAAACCCGATACCCGGGTGTTGACAGGGGTGATATGTTGTTTTACCTGGGCATTATCAGTGTATTCCACTCCCAGGTGAATAAACCGTGAACATACATAGATGATTGCTCCAAGCAGGAGGCAGATGACAAAGATGTTATAGATCAGTTTCTGTACTTTTCTGGTAGTCATAATTCTTTTCTTTTTGAGGTTGGTATCGTTTTTATATCTTTAAAGAGTATGGGTAACATATTTCATTTTGTAATAGTTATATATTACATTGATTCGGGCGTTGACCAGGCTCAGGTCAGCGCTCAGTTTGGTATTGCTGGCATCCAGCATATCTGTCAGTAGAGCTAGGTCATTCTGATAGCGGTTGCTGGTTACGTCGTAATTTTGGTCGGCCAGTTCTACACTTTTCTGTTGGGTTTTCAGGTCTGTAAAGGCTGTCAGGAAATCCACAAAGCTGGCTTGTACGGTATTTTCTATCTGTTCTTGCATCAGCAGATGAGTTTCCTGTGCTCTTTTAACGTTCAGTTTGGCTTGTTTCAGTTTGTGGTTATTTTTGAAGAGAGCGGAAAAGTTGTATTTTATGCCTATTCCTATGTACCAGTAGTTGAAATTATTGTCCAGTACAGGAACTTCTATGGTTATTGGACCGTCCAAATGTTCGGCGGCTACTAACGCGATTTTTGGCAGACGTTCCGAACGTTCCAGTTTGACTTTTTGTTCATTTATCCGGATACTTACTTGAGTTTGTTGTAAGTCGATGTTGCTTTGTTCGGCTAGTGACTGCCATTCTTTTTCGCTGAGGGTGCGTATCTGTTCCTCCAATAAAGTCGTATCAGGTTGTATTTCGGTATTTTCTGGTAAGTGTAGAGTTGTTACTAATCTATGATTGATGATTTTACATGCATCTTTCACTTTAGCTAATTGTAATTTCAATGTTTCTTCTTGCAGTTCATAACGGGTAATGTCATTCTGTAGAACTGTCCCTTGTTCTCGACGGGCTCTCATGTTGGTAATGACTTGTCTGGTCAGTTCCAGATTTTTTTCTAGTACCTGTATCTGATTGTACAGTTTGTAGAGGTCCAGGTAGTAGCCGGTGAGCAGGAAGCGGACCTCCTGACGGTTTTTCTGCCAGTCAAGTTCGGCGCTTTGTCTTCCCAGTTCTGCCAGTTCTATTCCGCTATTGATAGCACCTCCCGCATAAATCACTTGTTGAGCTTCAAGCGAAAAATTATTCCCGAAGTGTGGCATATCTATGGTCATGGGATTGCTGAAGTCCCGATCCCAAAGTTTCCCATTCCCCAAATAGCTTGCAGATAAAGAGGCGTTTATGTCAGGAAGCCGTTGGGCTTTTGCTGTCTTCAGAGCTACTTCTGCAGCTTCTTTTCCGGTTTTGTATACTTGGATGCTTTGGCTGTTTTCATCAGCTAGACGAAACATCTCTTCCATGCCCATTGTTTTCGGTTGGGCACATACGTATTGGCTGCATAGTGCTATAAGAGAAAGCACTATGAGCCTGTTTTTTTTGCTCATAAGTAAAAATAAATGGTTGGTTATAAAAAGTAGATGATGAATAAAAAGATAGAACGTATCTTAAATCAATGCAGCCGCTCCCCATGCATGGAAATCATGAATCTTGTTCTTGTAGCGGACGAGTGTTGTAAGGATGATAACGTTCATAAGAAATTGATGAATTATACTTTTTCTAAGAGCAAAATTATATAAAACTTTCAATTAGTCGTAACCTTTCGATTTTGATATTTTGCTAATTTTAACACAAACAACCGCTTAAAAAGTGATTTTCTTTTCATCCTTTAAGAAATAGAGAGTCTGAAAAATACGTCTAATTGTTTTACCTGAATCGAACGTTCGTTTTGTTTGATATGTCCGTTCGTTTGCATTGGAATGTCCGTTCGTTTTTATTATCGTGTTGGATATACGCGCATGCGCGAATTAAATATGGTGTATGTTTTTGACTTTTTGAATTGTATCTTAAAAGATATCTGTGTTTTATTTAATTGTTTTTCAGTATTTTATAAATTTGTTTTAGGAAATGTTACAAAAAAGTTTCAAAGTAAGCTTGCGTTTATGATAAAAGTGTGTACCTTTGCAACCGCTTTCGAGAGTGAAACGCATGAAAGAGATGA
>URWP01000209.1 GCA_900551645.1 uncultured Bacteroides sp. | reverse complement strand
ATTCGCAATACTTTGTGTATGAATTAGTTGGCTAATTTTGTTATATTTACTGAATTTCCCGAAATAGCCTTGGATATAAAAGAGTGTCGTATTTTGGGACATAATGAGTAGAAGGTAAAAGAAAACCGCCTGACAGCAAAACTTGGATGAATTGCTGTCAGGCGAATTTTTTATATTGATTTCATCGTTACTTGGAGAATGATTTCAGTACTGTTTTAATACGGTCGATGATTTCTGGGTTCGGAATATCCGATTTGTTTGTCAAGGTGAAGGCAAAATTGTCGGCAAGAATCTCTTCCGGATTGATGATATATGAAGTGTTTTTCCCGACTTGTGTATAGAAATCCGTAGCTTCTTCTATATCATGAATAACGGTTTTTCCTTCTTGTTGCAACGGTATCATTTCTTCGTTCAGAGGGATTAGGCCAATTTTCAGATAATCGAAAAGGTTTCCGTTTTCATAAGGCTTCTCGGTATAAATCATCATAGTACAGTTTTGGGCGATTCCTTGGATAGTGAAGGTTGCGTAGCTGTCATATCTGCTGATATCGGGATTGGAAATCTTTTTTCCTATCAATTCAGCCGGGAAATTGATTTCATTGTCCAATACAGTAAATCCAATGGTCTGATACATGGCAGCTTTAAAAGCGTGGTCTGTACGTGTCAATAAGTGGAATAACTCATGAGCCATGAGTTGCTTCAGGTCTGCATCTGACAGTTCGTTGAGTGCCTTTTCACCTACAGCTATCCAGTTTTCGCGAGTATAGGCGAGAGCACCTCCTTCTTCTGCCATTCCAGATTTCAACAGAATGATTTCTCCTGGTAAGGGTAAAACGTATTTCTGTTTTCGTATTTCTGTTTCAATAGCCGTCATGGCCTTTTTGATTTTTTCTTTATCGGCATCGCTCCAATTGCGTGACTCATTCATTCCTAACCTCAATAATTCTGATTTCCGGCTTCCTTGTTTCTGTAGACGTGCCTCTATATCGAATTGGTTTAACTGGCTGGTGTAAGAATCGATGTCTGTTACGAGCATTTGGGCTTCGGCCTGCGTAGCGAACCGATAGGATAATGAGGTTTTGGGAGATTGTGCCATCACAATCACGCTAAGCATACAGAAAAGAACTGTTGTCAATAAAGATTTCCATTTCATAACTTTGTGGTAATAGATTTGATTTGTTTAGCTTGTATTGAATGGTTGTAAATATACAGTATTATTTCTGTATATGCTAGCATTCTTTCTTAAAAGCGTTGGGTTAACAATGATTTTTTAGAAATTTCCAACAGATTTTGTTTTATACTTCCCTTGTTTGTATCTGGAAATTTTAATTAAAGAACTCCTATAAACCATCATACCAGATAAGTGGAGTGAAGTTTATAGGAGTCTGTAAAGAATAAATAACCGTATATCAGTTATTCTTTATCTTTTAAGGCATCGAATATCAATGCTTCCAGTTCATCGGCCAGTTCTGGATTATCTTGAATACATTGTTTGGCTGCATCTCGTCCTTGGCCTAATTTAGTATCGTTGTAACTGTACCACGAACCGCTTTTCTTGATAATTCCAAGTTCGGCACCCAAATCGATGATTTCACCGCTGCGAGATATACCTTCGCCGAACATGATGTCAAACTCAGCCTTACGGAAAGGGGGAGCCACTTTGTTTTTTACTACTTTTACGCGTACCTGGTTACCGATAATTTCTTCACCATCTTTCAATTGGGTTGCACGGCGGATATCCAAGCGTACAGAAGCATAGAATTTCAATGCGTTACCACCGGTAGTAGTTTCTGGATTACCGAACATGACACCGATTTTCTCACGCAACTGGTTGATGAAGATGCAGGTCGTGTTGGTTTTGCTAATGGCTGAAGTTAACTTACGTAAAGCTTGTGACATCAGTCTGGCTTGCAGGCCAACTTTATTGTCACCCATGTCTCCTTCAATTTCAGCCTTTGGAGTAAGTGCTGCTACAGAGTCAATAACGATGATGTCGATGGCTGAAGAACGGATAAGCTGTTCGGCTATTTCCAATGCCTGTTCGCCATTGTCTGGTTGTGAAATCCACAGGTTGTCAATGTCAACTCCTAATTTAGCTGCATAGAAACGGTCGAATGCATGTTCTGCGTCAATGAATGCAGCAATGCCTCCTGCTTTTTGAGCTTCTGCAATAGCATGTATAGCCAAGGTGGTCTTACCGGATGATTCAGGTCCATAGATTTCAATGATACGACCTTTAGGATATCCTCCTACTCCTAAAGCGGCATTCAGTGCGATAGAGCCTGTTGGAATTACTTCTACTTCCTGTATATGGTCGTCACCCATTTTCATGATAGAACCTTTACCGAAACTTTTTTCTATTTTATCCATGGCAGCCTGTAAGGCTTTTAATTTTTCGGCATTGTTTGGCTGTGGAGTCGGTGCTCCTTCTACGCCTCCTTCAAATTCCAATTCGTCTTTTTTAGCCATAAGTCATTTGTTTTTTACTGAAGAATCTGCTTGGCATGTTCTTTGGTTTTCACTTCTTTGGGGGAAATGATCCGTTCAATTATGCCTTCTTCATTGATAATGAAAGTTGTGCGGAATGTTCCCATATATTTACGTCCGTACATGCTTTTTTCGCCCCATACACCGAACTCCTGAACTAGTTTTAAATCTGTGTCTGCAATTAAAGTGAAGGGAAGTGCGTTTTTTTCAATGAACTTCTGGTGTGATTTAGCGTCATTGATACTTACACCGATGATTTCATATCCGGCAGCCTGAAGTTCGGCATAGTTGTCGCGTAAATTACATGCTTGGGCAGTACAACCGGAAGTCATATCTTTGGGGTAGAAATAAAGTACTATTTTTTTCCCTTTATAATTACTTAGACGGATTTCTTCTCCTTTTTCGTTCAGACCAAGGATTTCGGGAGCTTTGTCTCCTACATTCATACTTATTAGGTATAATGTAAGAATGAAGAATCCGTTTTGGGAGTACTTCATTCTTACAAGTGATTTAATTATATTAAATTACAGTTCCAAATCGCCATCGAAAACTTCATGCCATGGTAATCCGTACATGTTTAAAGCTTCCATGAATGGATCCGGATCGAATTCTTCCACGTTCCATACACCCGGACGTTTCCACAGGCCTTTCAGGAACATCATGGCACCGATCATAGCCGGAACACCGGTTGTGTAGCTGACACCTTGCATACCTGTTTCCTGATAAGCAGCCTGGTGTGAACAGTTGTTGTATACATAGTAGGTACGTTCTTTACCATCCTTGATACCACGGATACGGCAGCCGATAGAAGTTTCACCTTCGTAGTTTTCACCCAAATCCTGTGGGTTCGGCAATACAGCCTTCAAGAATTGTAACGGAACAATCTCCATACCGTTGTAGTTGATTGGTTCGATGCTGGCCATACCAATATTTTGGATAACACGCAGGTGAGTCAGGTACTCCTGACCGAAAGTCATCCAAAAGCGTGCACGCTTAATGGTTGGGAAGTTCTTTACCAGCGATTCCAATTCTTCGTGGTAAAGCAGGTATGAATCGCGTGGACCGATATTAGGATATGTCAAGTCTTTGTGGAATTCCAGCGGTTTGGTAGTTATCCATTTGCCATTTTCCCAATAACGTCCGTTCTGAGTGATTTCACGGATATTGATTTCTGGATTGAAATTGGTAGCAAATGCTTTATGGTGATTGCCGGCATTACAGTCGACAATATCCAGATAGTGCATTTCATCGAAGTGATGTTTGGCTGCATAGGCTGTGTATACACCACTTACTCCCGGGTCGAAACCACATCCCAAAATAGCTGTCAATCCAGCTTCTTCGAAACGTTTTTTGTATGCCCACTGCCAACTGTATTCGAAGTGAGCTTCGTCTTTCGGCTCATAATTGGCTGTGTCCAAGTAGTTAACTCCGGCTTGCAGGCATGCTTCCATAATAGTCAGATCCTGGTAGGGGAGTGCTACGTTGATGACGATTTCGGGTTTGAAGCTGTTGAATAAAGCCACCAGTTCGTCTACATTGTCAGCATCCACCTTTGCCGTTTTGATGTTCGGGTTACCGATTGCTTTCACAATCGCGTCACATTTAGACTGGGTACGGCTCGCAATCATCACTTCAGTAAATACTTCCGGATGTTGGGCCACTTTGTGTGCAACCACGGTACCTACACCGCCTGCACCGATAATCAATACTTTACTCATTTATCTATTTGCTTGTCATTTATAAGCCCGGTAAATGTTACCGTTCATTATGCAAAGATAAGAAAATTTTCCATACTTGATGCAGTATTTGGCAGATATGCGTATTTTTGTAGCAGATTGCAGAATTGGATATGTAGAAAGTGTTTTCATGAACATTTTATCCGTTTTTCTGTTTTAAAATTAGAAGAAACCAAATAAAACATAACATGAAAAAAACATTATTGGGAGTTGCAGCATTGGCTGCATGCATGATGAGTTGTAAATCAAGCAAGCAGGCTGTTGTTGTAGACCTGTCAGGTGAATGGAACATTGTTGCTGTAGATGGTCAGAAAGTAGCTGCCGCCGAGGTACCTTATATCGGTTTGGATATGGCGAATAAGAGTTTACATGGTAATGCTGGTTGCAATCGCCTGTTGGGTAGTTTTGAATTGGATTCTATTCATCCGGGAACCATCCGTTTCACTCAAGTAGGTGCTACACGTATGATGTGTCCGGATATGGAAACAGAAACCAAAGTACTGGCAGCTTTGAACAAAGTGGCTGGTTACGGTGAAACAACC
>URWP01000208.1 GCA_900551645.1 uncultured Bacteroides sp. | reverse complement strand
GGTGTGATTCCGGGTCAGACGACCACCAATCTGACGGTTGACCTCACCGTTTCGGGTGATGAAGTTTCTTTCGAAGGAACTACGGAACAGGACGGTTGTACGATTGCTTACGATGGTTCTGCCAGCGAAGGAGGCTTGACTCTGAATCTGAATGTAACAATGCCGGCCAATGATTTGACCAATACAACCTGGACGGTGGTTCCTTTCGATGATGTTACTTATCAGAGTATTCCTATTCATTTTGTTTGGGAATCTTCGAAGGATATTACTATTATGCCGGGATATGCTTTGCCTGTCTCTACCATCGTAGAAATGGCATTGCGTTTGCCTTTGCTGGGCGATCAGAGTGTAAACGGCGCCTTGACTCAGGTGTTCCATTCGGTAACTTTCAATGCCGACGGTAACATTACGGCCGAGTACAAGAAGAACATGACCGATGCCGAGTGGGCAACATCTCCGTTGAACATGGCTCAATATACCGCCAATGCCGGGAGTTTGCAGCTTTACCTGAATCCGTCTCAGATTATGGCCAATATCCAGAACTCACGTTTGAGCCGTTCTACTACCAGTGATATTCTGGCAAACCTGATGCCTGTTGTTCTTCCGATGCTTTCACAGGGAGTTCCGATGAAGTATGTCATCGAAGACAATAACATGAAGGTTTATCTGGGAACAGATGTTTTGCTTCCGTTGCTGGAGGCATTGGCTCCGATGTTCCAGGATGAGGCTTTCCTCCAGCAGATAATGGATATGGTAGCCAACGATCCTACGATGGGAGCGATGGCTGGCATGGTAGGTCCGGTTCTGGAACAGTTGCCTGATGTCATTGCAGGTACAACCAACATGGAAGTGGGAGTGAACTTCCAGAAGTAAAAGCCTATATATTCCTTGAAGAAAGCCTTTCGGAGGATGTGATATTTTCCGGAGGCTGATATGCAAACCCAGGCGCCACTTACGGATAGTGTTCCGTAGTGGCGCTATTATTTTTTAGACAAGTTAGTCTTGGAAGGGGGGGAGTTTCAGAATGTATAGCCGAATCCCAGATTCAGATAGATGGGATACATGGCGAAGGTTATGGTCTGGAAATCTTTTTCGAACAGGTCGTTCAATCCCCAGGTGAGATGGGTATATACCTTCAGGTGGCTGAATGCTTTCCAGTCGGCTCCTACCTGTATTCCCCATTGGAACTTACGTTCATGTTCGCTGAAGTCGTAGGTTGCCACAGCTCCGTTGGTAAAGTTGATTTTATCGCCCGTAGGGTCTCCTTCACGGAGGTATCCCTCATAGACATCTCCGGAGAAGGTTCCGTCCAGCAGGTATGAGAAATATGGGCCGGCATGCAGGATCCATCGGGGTGAAGCCTTCCAGCTGGCCAGTACCGGGAGTGTCAGGTAGGTATTTTGTACTTGTGTACGGACTCCTCCCGTCCAGTTTCCTTTCATCCGGTTGCCATCGCCGCCGATGATTTCCATGCCGTAATTCTTGACGGTGGCCCGTGTGGTCATGTTCTTGTTTTCGAAACGTAGTCCGGAGGTGATTCCCCATATTCGGGAGTCATCTATCCACTTGGTGATGTCCAGTCCCAGTTGGACGGCCAGGGTAGGGTTATAGCTGTCTATGCTCCGGATTTCTACCGGAAGCGGTAGGGGAGAGAATCCGCCGATATTGATACCGGCTTTCAAATCTAGCTCCCATCCCTTCTGTCTGACTCTTTTCAGTATTGATGTCTGGTTCTGTTGTGCCTGGCTACCCAGTGCGGTCATGCCCAAGAGCAGGCAGGCTATCCATTTCATTTTCATAGGCATTCGTCGGTTTATTCATAAATGATGTTGAGTTCGTCTATCCAGAGGGTACTTCCGGGTGCCCCTTCGAAAGTGGCTCCGTCTTTGCTGGATGAAATGACGATGGAAATATTATACTCTCCGGCGTTCAACCGGTCTGTATCTACGGTTTTCTGGAAACGGTCGTAGTCGAAGCTTATTTCGAACGATTGCCAGGAGTTATATACCTGTGTGTCATTGAATTGGGCTAAGGCTACCAGGTTGGAATTCTCATAGTTTAGTACGGGCAATGTGCCGTCCAGCATGACCGATTCTCCGTTTTCATCTTTGTTTTCATAAAAGATGGCATAGATATCGAATTTGTCTACCTGATTTGTATATGAACCGTTTGCATAGAACTTGTCTCCCGGAGTGTATTTATAATATCCTTTAATTTTCAGAGGCTTATGATAGAAGGTTGTACCCAGCTGCGTTGCCTTTAACGGATTGCTGAGTGCATTGCTGAGGTTGAACTTCCCGATGAACAGGTTGCCGGCGGCGATGGGCATGCCTACCATGGCTCCCAGACTTCCGGTGGTTCGGGTTACCAGCTTGGCGCATTTTCCGGAGTATCCGGCTTCTTCTACGGTGGTAGGGTATTCGGATGCATCGGCATTGTTTATAGCCAGACGGAATCCTCCGTTTCCGCTTGCCCAGGTGAGTTCCTGGTTTTCGCTGGTTTCGTAGAATACATAATAGCCGTTTTCTATCCGGGTATCTTCAAAGTGGAAGGTGGTAGGGATTTCCTGTACTTTCTCTTCTTCAATGCTGATGGAATAGGTGCGGTGCCATTGTCCGTCTTCCGAGGTAACCGTATAGCGGACGGGTGAGGAGAAATCTTGTGTGCTTCCGCTTTCCGGTTCGATAGTGGCTCCGGGAGTAAGGGTGAATACCGGGGCCAGTTGGGAGCAGTCGGTTCCTTTTTTCACCTGTATATAGATAGGGTAGGCATTTAGAGACTTATCGTACGATACATCTACATCGATAGTATCCTGTACGAGGACATTTCCCGGCAAGGTGCAACCTGTTATATCCGCTTCGGCATTGGGAGCCTCTTTACGGATGCAGGAAACGGCTGTACTTCCTATCAGGAGGGCGTATAATAATGGTTTGTAATTCATTTGTATATCAATTTTTAGTGGTTTTTGGAATTGATTCGGTGGTAATCTGCTATCCTTTGTTCCGGTATTCCAGCGGGCTCATGCCCACGTTCCGCTTGAAGTATTTGCCGAAGAAGGACATGTTGGCAAAGTTGAGTGAATCGGAAATTTCCTGGATGGACAGGTGTGTAGACTTCAGTTGTGACTTGGCATCCATGATGACCATAGACGCGATGATTTCGACGCATGTATGTCCGGTAATCTGTTTGACGATGGTACACAGATGGGCATGAGAGATACCGAGTTTTTCGGCGTACCAGGATACGTTACGATTGTTTTGGTAATGCTGGATGACCAGTTGGCCGAAGTTCCTGCAAATCATTTCGCTTTTTGACAGGTTAGCCTTTTCATTGCTCATGCTCTGATACATGACGGAGATTCCTTTGTGTACGTCGGCATACAAGTTGGAAGCCACTTCTTTTTTTATCTTGTCGGGCAGATTTTCGTACAGGTCAATCAATAGTTTGAAATAGTTCTCCATCATCTGTGTTCCTTTTTCATTCAAGGAATAGACGGGTTTACCCAGCGTGTGGTACATGGTTTCGACCAGGAAATGTGACTGGTGATTCTCTTCGATATAGTTTGAAGAGAATCCCAGGATATAGATTTTCAAGTCTCCGTCAATCCGGTTAATCTGGAAGATACTTCCGGGTATCAGGGTTACCAGGCTGTTGGGTTTTACCTGAATCTTGTTCAGGTTAAGGGTGGCTTCTACCGTTCCTTCTATGCAGAGTACGAATATTTCACATTTTAGTCTTACCGGGAAGTTGGTGTATAGTCCCAGTAAATCTTTATTGATATCCGTTCCGGCCAGCCAGTCTTCCGGAAGGCCTATTTTGGGCAGTTCTTTGTCCATGGTGAACTTCATTAGATGTTTGGTCTTACAAAAATAAGAAAAATGAAATATAGACTACTCTATTTTATCTTTTTATTTTATAATTCACCTATTTTCGGACTTCTGCACAGGTCCTTTTGGGGAAGTGGATTAAGAATAGGACAAAAACAAGAACATTTTACTTTTCTGGTTTTTGGTGGATTTATTCGTTTCTTCCCGGCTCTTTTTCGGTTGTACTCAAATAATTATGTAGAAGTTTTTCAGTATCTGCCCACAAGCTTTCTGCCTGAGGATGGTTCAGGTATTTTTCTTTCAGTTTCCGTTGTTTGCCGCTGGCGAACATCTGTCCGGTGACTCCTTCCAGTTCGGGTGCCAACAAGAGGCGGATGGCTGTATCGGCTCCTTGTCGGGGAGTACGAATGAAGGGGCGGAACAGGATATCGGTCAAGGGGTCGAACCACATATCCATGCTGATGATGTTGGTCGATACGATACCTGGGTCTGCCGCATTGACGGTGATGCCTTTGTCTTTCAACATTTCCGCCAGCTTACGGGTAAATAACCAGAGTGCCAGTTTCGTATTGCTATAGATGGGAATCCGCCAGAAACTTCCTTCTTTTCCGTGGGTAAAGAAGTGTGGACCGATTTTTCCGATAGCATAAGTGCATGAAACCATGCTGACTATACGTGTACCTTTATGCATTCCGGGAAGTAATAACCGGGTAAGCAGGAAAGGAGCCAGGTAGTTTACGGCTACTGTGTGTTCAAAGCCTTCGTCAGTCTGGATGAAATGGGTACACATGGTACCGGCATTGTTCATCAGCAGGTCTATGCTTGTTTCTTTTTCGATAATCCGTTTGGCCACTTCCACGATATTTTCCATCGAAGAGAGGTCTACTTGCATGACTTCTATGTCTTCGTTTTTCGTATCAAGTATCAGCTGGCTTTTCCGTTCTTCACCACGGAACGTCGTGTAGCAT
>URWP01000207.1 GCA_900551645.1 uncultured Bacteroides sp. | reverse complement strand
CTATTTTTATGCTTTATAGGCTACCGGAAAGTGAACGGGTATGCTCCGGAATATGTATCATTCAGAAAAGAATATTTAAAATTGTCAATTTTGAATCATTAAGGAGGATTGTCTCAATATGAACATTGAGACAATCTCTTAATGATTCTTCATTCTTGTGGGAAATCATTTGCGCCATTTGTTTAGTCGGTTTTCTATCTCACGTGATGGAAGCCTGTTATTGATTTTAAATAGTTTTTCTAGCATGTCTGCTCCATTCTGTTTAGATATAATTTGATAATCTTCAACAAGCATATCAAATATTTTAAGTATTCCACAAACTTCAACCCCTGATTTACTTGCAGATTTTCTTAACTTGCCATCTCCGGTCAATAAAGTATAATTATTCTTTTTGGCATAAAGCCAAACGGAACAGTCGGTGATGGACACATTATTGTCGCAAGTAGTTTGAAATTCTGCTATTTCTATGACTTCAATGGCTGAATGGAGTTTTACTGTCAGTTTATTTTGTCTAATATATGATTCAACTTTCTTCTGTTGTAAAGGTTCGGTTAGCTCATGGACAACAAAATCTGTGGTGTGAATGTCTATGGGCAGACTGAAAAACTCATCCAATAAATCTACAGATATAAGATCTATGAAGATATTTGTATCATTAACAACAATTGTCCCCATATCAGATAAAGTTTAATGATGAGCGTACTTCGTTTACTGAGCAATTCAACAAAGAAGATGCTTTGCTTATGGATATTATCTCTTGAGAAATAGCCTTATAAACCAATCCTAAGAATCGGTGACTTTGTTCTTGTGGATAGCGGGTTTCCTTAATCTGATCATTAAACTCTGAAGAACTGTTTTTCTTTATGCAGTATCCTTTATATCTTTGTTCAGTAATAATACCGGCTTCTTTTGCTTTGTACATGAGTGCATCAATGGATATACCAAATTGAATCTGGATAGGTATAAGTTCTTGCAATGAAATATCTTTTCTGGATACGCCTATAAGTCGGATAAATTCTGAGGTTGGTATAAGCATTTCATTAGCGAAGATGTTACACAATCTTTCTCTTTCCTTGTCCTGTAATTCTTGAGCAAAGTTCAACAACAGATGACCTAATTCATGTAAGGCAGTAAATCGTTGTCTTTCTGCAGTTGCATTCTTATTTACAATGATAACAGGAACCGTTTTATTTATAAATCCGCTTAATCCATCAAATTCAGTTTCTGCATCCAGATGTATTACCTTTATACCATTTTCTTCAAGAAGAAAAGTAATGTTGCTGATGGCATCTTCTCCTAATTTCCAATCGTTACGTAATTTGCCGGCTACGGTGATTGCATCATCCTTTTCCTTGATAATAATATCCTTATAGTCTATATGAAAAGAATTATCCATGTCCAGCAGATTTTCTATTTCCATATATCTTTCTATCTCGTCTATTACCTTTTCCTTTATTCCTTTTAATGAAGAAGATTTAAGTTTGCTCTTTTTTCTGAATTCAATATCTTCCACTGTCACATTATATGGGCGAAAGAAAAAATCCACACTAACATTAAGTGCTTTGGATAAGGCTATAAGTATGGTGCTGTCTGGCATCATTATACCTTTTTCATATTTTGAGATAGACTGCTTCGATACGATATGATTCATCTTTTCGCAAAGACTATCCATAGATAGGCCATTCATAAGTCTGGCACTTTTAAGTCGCTGTGAAAATATCTGTTTCATGGCTTTAATTGTTTTATGGTTACAAAGATAGTGATTTTTGCTTAATTTGTCAACCTTGTTGGGATTTAATCTAGAGAAAAACTCCTTTAGTGCAAGGTGCAAGCCTCCTTATATATTAAGGGGCTTGCACCTTGCACTAAAAGTGTAGCAGAGAGCCTTGGAAAATATTTATTATCAATCATTTGGCGTTTAGTTCGAAAAAGATTATCTTTGAACCATGAATTAGTGATGACGGAGGTTGTCAACAAGGGTTCATTAGAGATTTGGCAGTTTTGCTACAAAAATGCTACAGAAAGAAGTCTTGACAAGTGTAAAACTAATTGATATACAGAGTTGAAGCTGAAAGGTTCGAGTTCCCCAGCTTCCGCACAAATGAAAAAATAGACTCCCACAGATTCATCTCTGGCGGGAGTTTTTTTGTTCTTTTCCCTATTTCTCCCCATTGCATCCGCAGCATCCTTCTTCTCCACAGGTATGCCCTGTTCGTTCGCATTCGATGGTGCTGTGGTGGATACCCTTTTCACGCAGGGCATGTTTCAATGCATGTGTAACGGTTTCCAGTTCTTCCAGATCTTTCAGGACAATGTGTAGTGTAGCGGCATTCTCGGTAGTACTTACTGCCCACACATGCAGGTGATGCCAGCTTTCGATACCCGGTGTCTCATCGATGGCTGTTTCCACTTCTTTCATATCAATTCCTTCGGGTACTCCGTCCAGGGTAAGAAAAAGGCTTTCTTTCAGCAGATTCCAAGTAGAAAGCAGGATGATGAAAGCAATACTTAGTCCGATAATCGGGTCAATCCATTCCCATCCCGTATAACTGATAATCAGTCCTGAAATGACTACTCCTACAGATACCAGTGTATCCATGGCCATGTGGAGGTATGCACCTTTCACGTTCAGGTCATTTCCTTGTTTCTTCATGAGCAGCCAGGCTGTCAGTCCGTTTACCATAATGCCGGCTCCGGCTACCCATGAAATCACTTCGCCCGATACCGGTTCCGGGTGTCGAAGTTTGTCAATACTTTCTATCAGGATGGCACCCACAGCTACCAGCAGGATAATGGCATTTACCAAAGATACCAGAATGGTACTCTTCTTATAGCCGTAGGTGAAATGTCGGTTGCTGCGATGCATGGCCATGCGGATGGCAAAGAGTGAAAGCAGCAGACTGAACACATCGCTGAGGTTATGTCCGGCATCAGAGAGGAGCCCCAAGGAGTTCGTGTAGAGGCCGGCGCCGGCTTCTACTGCTACAAACAGCAGATTAAGTATGATACAGGTGATGAAGATACCGCTCAGTGTAGTAGGAACGGCATGATGGTGATGATGGTGGTGATGTGTATGTCCGTGCTGGTTTGTTTCCATGGTTTTTCGGCTTATTGTTATCTGCCACAAAGGTAGAAGTTTTTTCCGTGTGTTGAGCCGCTGAAGGTAGAATAACAACCCGGTTGCATCCGGAAACTCCGGTTACTAGAGAAGCAGGTTTGTATATAATCGGTAGCAGATTCTGGAAAATGACCGTTACGAAAGAAAGTAACCGATGAAATATCCGATAAATTTGTTTGCAGGAAATCAAAACAGTTCCTACATTTGTTGTAATTCATGAAAATCTCATTTTGATGACAGAT
Organism: uncultured Bacteroides sp.; assembly: GCA_900551645.1. Classification (GTDB taxonomy): domain Bacteria; phylum Bacteroidota; class Bacteroidia; order Bacteroidales; family Bacteroidaceae; genus Phocaeicola. The sequence continues at coordinate 1,518 of URWP01000207.1, read as the reverse complement.
GAAGAAAATGTTATGTCCGCAGTGTAAGATAGCTGCCATGTATGTAAAGAACGAATCGGGAGAACGCAGATTGGTGTATGTCACTGAACAGGCAGAAGTGGTGCCGAAGAATCCGGAAGAGACGTTGGATGGGTTCGATATATCTGAGGTGTTTTGTCTGGGATGTTCCTGGTACGGTTCTCCTAAAAAACTGGTCAGATATTGATGAAGGAATGAACGACAAGGAGGTAAGTGATGAGGAAATGGAAAATATGGATGGGGGGTATAGCCTGGATGTGTCTGTTTATGGGTTGTTCATCGGGCAACCGGCAGGAAGAAGCGGCAGAACCGATGCCGGATATTATTTCGGCACTGAATGATATTCCCAAGCTATATCTGGTAGAGGCCAAGGTTGATAAAGTACTTCTGATGAACGATCAGGAATGGTACACCATTGGCAACCGCAAATGTATGATTCCGGTAACGGCGCAGGTCAAAGCCGGCATTGATTTAAGTAATCTGAAAGATGTTCGGATGGAAGAGGAGGACATATATCTGACGCTTCCGGCTCCTTTCATTGAAATAGAAAGTTCTGAAATCAGGCACGATGAAGTACAGACTTCCGTGGGATTGTTGCGTAGCAACTTTACACAAGATGAGTTCTCGCAGTTTGCCAATCGTGGACGGCGTTCTATTGAGCAGGCTTTGCCCGGTATGGGACTGGTAGAGCAGTGTCAGGAACAGGCACGTACCATGCTGTCTCTGATGATTCGCAAGCTGGGAAAGAATCCGGTTATCGAGGTGCCCAAGTATAATACAGAAGAAGTTGAAAAAATGATTATCTATAAGGACAAGCAGAAATGAGTAAGAAGAATCTTTTTCGGATAGTGTTGTTGGTGGTAATCATCCTGGTCGCAGGGTTTGCGGGATACCGTTGGGCTTCGATGGAGGACGATGAAGCATCCCGTGAACCGGTGATGGAGCCTACCGCTGTCATTGTTGACGAAGTGCGTGCCATTGCTCAGTTGAGTGTGCTGACCTGTTATAAAGATATGGTGGTGAGCCGTGAAAAGAAAGTGCCCGGCATTCTGTTCGACTCGAAATGCCGGATAACGGTGGTCTATCCTTGCCGTATGAATCTGGGAGTCGATTTGTCCGAACTCCGTAACGAGGATGTACAGATGGATGCTTCCACCGGCCGTATTACCGTGCAGCTTCCTCCGGTCCGTATGCTGAATAAGGATGGGAAGGTAGTAGACGAACTGGCACGAAAATCTATTTCGGATGGCGATATGAAGGTCTGGACATCCATTGATATGAAGTCTTTGCGCGATGAGGCGGAACGTCGCTTTCTGGAGCAGTGCAAGCGCGAAGGACTATACGCTAAAGCTCGTCAGAAAGTGATTGATACAGTCGGACGAATGCTACAGTCTCTTGGTTATCAAAATATTACTATTCTTTCTCCCGAAGACTGACAGTAACCGGTTTTATACTGAAAAAAATGTAGTGTACTAAATAAGTTGACACAAATTATTTAGT
>URWP01000206.1 GCA_900551645.1 uncultured Bacteroides sp. | reverse complement strand
TCCAGCAGCCGAAGTGACCATCAATTATGTAATTACTGACGAAGAGAACCATAAAAAGATGGTGTGTGTTGACCCGAATGATATTCCGGCCATTGCCATCGTAGATGCCGAACTGATGTATACCTTGCCTAAAAGTCTGACTGCGGCTACCGGATTGGATGCATTGACTCACGCTATTGAAGGACTTATCACTAAAGGCGCATGGGAGATGAGTGATATGTTTGAAATCAAAGCCATCGAAATGATAACCCGTTATCTGGAAACGGCTGTCAACGAACCAACCAATGCTGAAGCTCGTAACGGTATGGCAGTGGCACAGTATATTGCCGGTATGGCATTCTCAAATGTGGGTCTGGGTGTAGTACATGGTATGGCTCATCCGATGGGTGCCATTTTCGACATTCCTCATGGTGTGGCTAATGCGCTGCTTCTGCCTACCATCATGGAATTCAATGCACCTGCAGCACTCGACAAGTATGTGGACATTGCCAAGGCCATGAACGTCTATACAGCCGGCATGTCCAAGGAAGACGCTGCCGATGCGGCGGTAAAAGCTGTGAAGGAACTTTCCGTACGGGTGGGTATCCCACAGCATCTGTCGGAATTGGGTATCAAAGAAGAAGACTTGCCGCGTTTGGCTAAAGCCGCTTATGCCGATGTATGTACACCGGGCAATCCGAGAGAAGTAACCGAAGAAATAATTTTAGATTTGTATAAGAAAGTATTATGATAACAAACGAACATATCGAACAATTCATTGCTCAGGCTCACCGCGTGGGTGATGCAGGGCTGACTGTATGCAGCAGTGGTAACATTTCATGGCGCGTAGGAGATGAAGTTCTTCTGTCGGGTACCGGTTCTTGGGTGCCTTCATTGCCGAAAGAAAAAGTGGCTATCTGCAAGCTGGAAACTGGCGAGGTGCTGAACGGTGTGAAACCGTCTATGGAAAGTGGTTTTCATCTGGGTGTACTGAGAGAACGTCCGGACGTGAATGTGGTACTTCATTTCCAGTCACCCTATGCTACAGCTGTAGCCTGTATGCTGGAATTGCCGAAGGATTTTAATGTAACGGCTGAAGTACCTTGTCATGTAGGTTCTGAAATTCCGGCTATTCCATATTATCGTCCGGGTTCCAAGGAATTGGCCCAAGCCGTTATCGCAGCGATGAAAGACCATAACTCTGTGCTGCTTCGGAAACACGGTCAGGTGGTATGTGGAAAAGATTTCGACCAGGCTTTTGAGCGTGCAATGTTTTTCGAAATGGCTTGTCGCATCATCATCCTTTCCGGCGGTAAGTATGATACGCTTACTCCGGCCGAGATAGACGATTTGGAGACTTATGTGTTAGGAAAGAAAACCAAATGAAAGAAGTATATCTAGCCATAGACTTCGGAGGCGGCAGCGGGCGTGTCATCGCCGGCTACACCTCCGGTGGCGAACTTCAGTTGGAAACCATCTATCGCTTTCAGAACAGACAAGTGCGGATGGGCGGGCATATTTACTGGGATTTCCTTTCTCTGTTTGAGGACATGAAGAAGGGAATCCGTATGGCTGTAGACAAAGGATACCGCATTTTGAGTATCGGAATCGATACCTGGGGCGTGGATTTCGGATTGATAGACAGACAGGGGAATCTGCTCGGAAATCCGGTATGTTACCGTGATAGCCGGACGGATGGAATGCCGGAACGGGTGTTTGGCCGTATTGATCAGCGTACGCATTATGCTGTGGCTGGTACACAGGTGATGGCCATCAATACACTATTTCAGCTTTATGCCATGAAACAGGAGGAAAGCCCATTACTGAAAGTGGCCGACAAGCTGCTGTTCATGCCTGTTTTGTTCAGTTATTTCCTGACTGGTGTAGCCAATAATGAATACAGTATAGCTTCTACATCGGAATTGATGGATATACGGAATCGTCGGTGGAATTATCCGCTTATCCGGGAACTGGGTTTGCCGGAACATCTCTTCTGCGATATCGTGATGCCGGGAGAGAGCAGAGGATTTCTGAAACCGGAAGTGAAGGAAGAACTGGGATTGGACTGTGATGTGGAAGTAATAGCTGTAGCTTCGCATGATACAGCCAGTGCTGTGTATGCCATCCCTGCTGGTGCTGACGATGAGGTGACTGCTTTCCTGAGCTCGGGTACGTGGTCATTGTTGGGGGTATTGACAGATACACCTGTTCTTTCGGAAGAAGCCAGAGTAAATGGATTTACCAATGAAGGTGGTGCAGAAGGAAAAATATGTTTCTTGCAGAATATCACCGGATTGTGGATTCTTCAGAGATTGATGGGTGAATGGGCCGAGGCCGGACTATGCACGGATTATGATGTATTGATTCCAGCTGCAGAGAAGGCAGAATTCGCATCTGTCATCAATGTAGATGATACGCAGTTTACTAGTCCGGTTAACATGGCAGATGCTATTGTAGCTTATTGTAGGAAAAACGGACAGCAGGTTCCTGAAACTCAGGGCGAATTTGTGAAATGTGTGCTTCTTTCTTTGGCGGAGAGATATAAAAAAGGTATTGAGGGGTTGAACCGGTTGTTATCCCGTCCGGTGACGAAACTGCAGATTATCGGCGGTGGCTCACAAAATAAGTATCTGAACCGACTGACAGCTCAGGCTACTGGCCTACAAGTTACGGCAGGTCCGGTAGAAGCTACTGCTATCGGTAATATACGTGCCCAGATGCAGCTCGTAATGCGCCATTGATTTTTATTCATTAACCTAAATCTGATTATTCATGAAAGAATCTATCGTGAGCAAAGACGGAGTCAGCTATCTGGGACCGTTCATTTTGATAACCGCATGTTTTGCCTTGTGGGGATTTGCCAATGATATAACCAATCCGATGGTTAAAGCTTTCTCAAAGATTTTCCGGATGAGTGTAACTGACGGTACCTTGGTTCAGGTAGCTTTTTACGGAGGTTATTTTGCAATGGCTTTCCCTGCAGCCATGTTTATCCGGAAATATACGTACAAGGCTGGCGTATTGATGGGGTTGGGATTGTATGCATTGGGGGCATTGGCTTTCTTTCCGGCGAAACTTACTGGTGATTATTATCCGTTCCTGTTGGCATATTTTATCATGACTTGTGGACTCTCGTTCCTTGAGACCAGCTGTAATCCATATATTCTTTCTATGGGAAGCGAAGAGACTGCGACACGGCGGCTTAACCTGGCTCAGGCCTTCAATCCTATCGGTTCGCTGATGGGGATGTATGTAGCCATGAATTTTATTCAGAATAAGTTGCATCCGATGGATACAGCAGAGCGGGCACAGCTTTCTCAGGTAGAATTTGAGGCAGTAAGAGATTCGGACTTGTCAGTGCTGATTGCTCCGTATCTGGTTATTGGTGTGGTGATTCTCATCATGTTGTTTATTATACGGGCTACCCGTATGCCACGGAATGCTGATAAATCGACTTCCATTGATTTTATGCCGACTTTGCGACGTATTTTCGCTAAGAGACGATACAAATATGGAGTATTGACTCAGTTCTTTTACGTCGGGGCACAGATTATGTGCTGGACTTTCATCATTCAGTATGGTACCCATTTATTTACTTCGCAAGGAATGGAAGAACAGGCAGCAGAAGTGCTTTCTCAGAAATATAATATTGTAGCTATGATTATTTTCTGTGTGAGTAGGTTCATCTGTACCTTTATCTTGCGTTATGTGAAGCCTGGCAGATTATTGATGGTACTGGCTGTGGCGGCATTGATATTGACGGCGGGCGTTATCTTTTGTGTGGAAAGTATCTGGGGTATGTACTGTCTGGTAGGTGTCTCGGCTTGTATGTCATTGATGTTTCCTACTATTTATGGTATTGCCTTAAAGGGGATGGGCGATGATGCCAAGTTCGGTGCTGCCGGTTTGGCTATTTTGGGTGGATCTGTATTACCACCGCTTCAAGCATCCATTATCGATTGCAGATCACTGTTCGGTATGCCTGCTGTGAATGTCTCCTTTATTCTTCCTTTTATCTGCTTTGCGGTCATCGTAATATATGGATATCACATGCGTCGGGAATCTTGATAATTCCCCGAAGCTCTATATTGAGGTTGGTATTTGCAGTATATAGAAAAATTTTTATTACATTTGTCACGGATAAAGTGGGTGTGGTTTTTGACTATACGTAAAAACTGCACCCACTTGGTTTGTTTTTTAATTAAATCTAATGACTCTTTTATGAAAAAGACTACTTTCAGCCTGATTTTCTGTTGCATGGCGATGGGGGCTTTTGCCCAGCAACCTTTGGGTAGTTTCATGTACGGTACGGAGGCTGCACCGATGGGAACCGAGTGGGAAGCTCCGGAGAAACTTTCACTTAACAAGGAACAGCCGCGTGCTTATTTCTTTTCGTTCGGCGATGTGGATAGTGCTCTTAAGGTACTTCCTCAGCATAGCCGTTACTGGCAGAACCTGAATGGAACCTGGAAATTCCATTGGGCACCCAATCCGGACGAACGTCCGAAGAACTTCTATGAAAACGGTTTCGATGTAAGTGGATGGGATGATATAACTGTTCCTTCCTGTTGGAATGTAGTAGGTATTCAAAAAGACGGTTCTTTGAAGTATGGGGTACCTATCTATTGTAACCAACCGGTTATCTTTAAGCATACAGTAGCTGTAGATGACTGGAAAGGTGGGGTAATGCGGGAACCGAACAAAGACTGGACTACTTATAAGTATCGGAATGAAGTGGGGTCTTACCGTCGTACCTTTCAGGTGCCTGAAGACTGGGAAAACCGTCAGGTGTATATCAATTTCGACGGGGTGAACTCTTTCTTCTACATTTGGGTGAACGGACAATATGTGGGCTTCTCGAAGAATTCCCGCAATACAGCCAGTTTCGATATCTCGAAGTATCTGGTGAAGGGGGAGAATATCGTAGCGG
>URWP01000205.1 GCA_900551645.1 uncultured Bacteroides sp. | reverse complement strand
TAGCCATTTTATTGGCTCGGCGGTAATGCCAAAGAGCTGCATCTTCACGGTAGCGGTGGTTACCACAGATTTTATAGACAGCTGGCAGGTCGGTTGTTCCACAGAAGATAGGTACACGGGGGCTTTGTCCGGGATTGTCCATGTTAAACCAGCAGACACCTCCGATGGCGTCGGGAAGCCAGTCACGTAATTGGATAACGGTTCCATAAGCGCATTGGGGAACAGCTACGTTACGTACAGATTCAACACTTCCTTCCTTGATTCCGTTCAGCATCTTGATTTCGTCCGGGCGCATCCATGGATTGGCTACCGGGCTGACGATGGTATCATTCTGTCCGGTCTGCTTGTTTTTTTGTACTACCTTCAGGTTTCGGGTAACATCCCATTGAGTTCCTTCGTAAGTCTGGCGGAAATAAGCCAAAATATCGGAAACACTGACTTTTTTCTCTGGTTTTACACTGAAAGGAAGTTCTTCGGCTTCCATGCTGAGTTTTAATGAAGGAGCAAGGGTACTCAGAATAAAATATTCGCGGATGCTGAATGCTTGCATTTTACCTGCATAGTTGGGACCACCGTAGGCTTTCCAGAATTTGAATGGTTCTTTGCCGTCCCATAAATTCAGTTTTCGGGCTACACTGAATACATTTTCGGAAGCCAGATAGTTGGCCTTATCTTTCAGATTGAGGGTACTGATACGGGAAATATTGGCTGAAACACCGATTTCATCGTCAGGAATGCGGACTGCTGCCCAGACACCGCCTATCTGGTCGGGGCCTTCGCCGAATACCTCGAAGTGCCATACTTCTTTCGGATCGGCAATGGTAAGGCATTCTCCATAATCTCCATATCCATATTGCTTGATGAGTTCGCCCATCAGCAGGATAGCTTCCCGTGCAGTGGTGCAGCGTTGAAGGGCGACACGGGCCAGTTCTTCAATCTGGAACATTCCTTTTTCGTTGTATAAGGTATCGCGTCCGCTGATGGTTGTTTCTCCCATGGCCAATTGCTTTTCGTTCATGCACGGGTAGGCTGTGTCCAGAAAAGCATAAGTATGACGGACCTGTGGAATGGTACCTTTTATCTGAAGGTTGGTCTGGTCGGTTACCGATTCGGTATGCATACGTCCTTTGTAGATATTCATGAGGGTGTCGTTGGCATAATCGTGTGCCGGTTCGATGTTAATCCAGGTACGGTACCAACTGTCACAGGTATGACTTGTCATGACAGATCCATCGGCTGAAGCGTTTTTGCCCACCATGATGCTGGTACAGCAGTCAGGGGCATAATGGATGGGATTTTGGGCATTGGTCAATGAAGAGACAGTTACCCCTAGAAAAAGAATAATGCTTGATAGTTTCATGTGTGTATAAGGATGATAAGATTAAAATACTTGTCAAAAGTAGTGAAAACCCATTGAATAGGCAAGCAAAACAGACGATTCACTCTGGTTGTAACATATGTAGGGAGGCAAAGCAAAAGTAATATGCTATAAAAACAAAAAAGAATGACTGTATGTCCTGACTTCAGGTTCATACAGTCATTCTTTTTTTATCATTTGATTTCGAATTCTTCCTTCATATCGATTTCCTCACCGAATACGTCATAGAACTTGTATTGGAGGAAAGCCAGGTTCTGGTTCGGAATCACTTTAATACCGAATCCGTATTTCATCTGCCATTTTCGTTTCAGGGAAACGATACCCTGATTGACGTAGGCCGCTACGTACGGATGGATGTGTAAGGTAAATTTCTTCATCTTTAACTTGTTGACCAGGTAGTCAATCTTACTTTCCAGTGTATCTGTAAAAAGGATAGAAGGTTTAATCTTCCCTTTACCGAAACAGGTAGGACAATCTTCATAGCTGGCCGTACCCGTTGGCGGGTAATCTGCATCAGACCGAATTTGCTGAGTGGTAGGATGTTATGTTTTGCACGGTCTTTCTGCATGTTCTGACACATCCGCTCATAAAGCTTCTGGCGGTTCTCGGCCAGATTCATGTCGATGAAGTCTACTACGATGATACCTCCCATATCACGTAGACGGAGCTGTCTGGCAAGTTCGTCGGCAGCACCCAGATTTACATCCAGTGCGTTGGCTTCTTGTCCGTTGCTTGCTTTGGCACGGTTTCCGCTGTTCACATCGACCACGTGCAGCGCTTCTGTGTGTTCGATGATAAGGTAAGCACCGCTCTTATAGGAAATGGTTTTTCCAAACGAAGCCTTGATTTGTTTGGTGATGCCGAAATTGTCGAAAATGGGAAGCTGACCCTTGTAGAACTTGACAATCTCCGTCCGTTCCGGAGCTATCAGTGCTACGTAATCTTTTACTTCATTGTAAACATCCGTATCGTTTACATAAATATTTTCATAAGAGGGGTTGAAGAGGTCGCGCAGCATGGCTACTGTACGGCTGGTTTCTTCATAGACCAGCGAAGGCAATTTGGTAGCCTTCTGTACTTTAGTGATGGTCTCTTCCCAATGTTTCAACAAGACTTTAAGCTCTGCATCAAGTTCGGCGACCCGTTTCCCTTCGGCTACAGTACGTACAATGACGCCGAAATTCTTTGGTTTGATACTCTGTAGCAGTTGCTTCAGGCGGGTACGTTCTTCATTTGACTTGATTTTCTGGGAAACCGAAACCTTGTCGTTGAAAGGTATCAGGACCAGATACCGTCCGGCGAATGAAAGTTCACACGTCAGACGAGGTCCTTTGGTGGAAATAGGTTCCTTGACAATCTGTACGATGACTTCCTGTCCCTGTTGCAGTACGTTCGAGATGGTACCGTCTTTTTCGATGTCGGGAAGCATGGAAGCTTTCGAGATAGGGTAGAGCTTCTTGCGGTCACTTAAAACCTGTTTCAGATACTTCTGATAAGAATGAAACTGTGGGCCTAAGTCTAAGTAATGAAGAAAAGCGTCTTTCTCGAAGCCTACATCTACGAAGCAGGCATTGAGTCCGGGCATCAGCTTTCTGACTTTGCCCACGTACATGTTCCCTACAGCGAACGAAAGGTTCCGTTCCTCTTTCTGAAATTCCACAAGATTCTTGTCTTCCAACAAGGCGATGGAGATTTCTTTGGGCTGTACATCAACTACTAATTCGCTTGTCACTTGTTACTTGTTATTTAGACGTTTGGTTTATTCTTTTCTACCTTAATTTACAGAAAGAACAAACTTGGAAGACCACAGCATCGCAAGTTTGTTCTTTCTAAAGTCAGACAGACTATTTACTTATTTTTTGCTTTTATGTCTGTTCTTTCTCAATCTTTTTTTACGCTTGTGAGTAGACATTTTATGTCTTTTTCTTTTCTTTCCGCTTGGCATAGCTTCAAAATTTTATAGGGTTAATACTAATGTTAATTATTTTTTTACTGAAAGAGTAAAAGTTTTCGCTGGCTTGAAGGCCGGAATATTGTGTTCCGGGATAATGATTGTAGTGTTCTTAGAGATGTTGCGCGCGGTCTTCTGCGCTCTCTTCTTTACAATAAAACTACCGAAACCTCTCAGGTAAACGTTTTCGTCATTCGACAAAGATTCTTTTACTGAATCCATAAAAGCCTCAACGGTAGTCAACACGATCTGCTTGTCGATACCCGTATTCTTGGCTATTTCGTTTACGATATCTGCTTTAGTCATTTCACTGTTGGATTATAGTTATACGTTGTCTTAATTTTTTGGATTGCAAATATATACCTTTTCTTGTTTTTATAGAAATATATTTGCCATAAATTTTAGAAAAAGTGTGTTCGACACCTATAAAAAACCTATTTTTGCGGAAATTTTGCTAGTTTGAAGTTCAAAGAAATAGAATTTTTATGAATCAGTTCGCTGAAAAATTAATTACATGGTACGAGGTGAATCACCGGAATCTGCCGTGGCGTGAGACGAAAGACCCCTATAAAATATGGATATCTGAAATCATTCTGCAACAGACCCGTGTAGCTCAAGGATATGACTATTACTGTCGTTTTATCCGACGCTTTCCGGATGTTTTTTCCTTGGCTGAGGCGGATGAAGATGAAGTGATGAAATACTGGCAGGGGCTAGGATATTATTCGCGGGCACGCAATCTGCACGAAGCTGCCCGTTCCATAGCTGGTATGGGAAAATTTCCGGAAACTTATGAGGAAGTCCGGAAACTGAAAGGGGTAGGCGATTATACGGCTGCTGCCATTTGTTCATTTGCCTATGACTTGCCATGTGCGGTGGTGGATGGAAATGTATACCGGGTACTTTCGCGCTGGATGGGGATAGACGAACCGATAGACAGCACAAAAGGAAAGAAACTTTTTGCCGGACTGGCGGATGAGTTGTTGGACAGAAAACATCCGGCACTTTACAACCAGGCTATCATGGATTTTGGAGCGATACAGTGTGTACCATCTTCACCTTCGTGTCTGTTCTGTCCGTTGAATGACAGTTGTGTAGCGTTGCAGACCGGAAAGGTGGATGTACTTCCTTGCAAGCAACATAAAACGAAAGTGATTCCTCGTTATTTCCATTATATATATGTATGTACGGGGGAGTATACTTATCTCCGTAAAAGACCGTCCGGAGATATTTGGCAGAATCTGTATGAATTTCCGTTGATTGAGACTTCGGAGGCGATGGAGGCAGAAAAATTACTCGCTTCGGATGATTTTTTTACATTATTACAGGGAAATCCGGTGAAAGACGTGCGTTTGATAGAGAAAAACGTGAAACATGTCTTGTCTCATCGGGTAATTTATGCCAATTGTTACGGGGTGACACTGGAAGCCGACGATTATGAACTTCCGGGTTACTTGCGGGTCCGGGTCGATGATTTGCACAAATTTCCGGTGTCACGCTTGGTATCTCGTTTTTTTTCTCTAATTTTGAACCAAAATCGTTAGAATCATGTCATTGAATAAAGTACAGTTGATAGGTAATGTAGGGAGAGACCCTGAAGTACGTTATCTGGACAGCGGTGTAGCGGTA
>URWP01000204.1 GCA_900551645.1 uncultured Bacteroides sp. | reverse complement strand
CCGGGCGGCTACTTGCTGTTCCAATAACTTCAGTTCGGGACGTAAGGCAATGCTTTCATCCAGTCGGCTAGGAGCGGTTACCTGTATTAGCGTATCTGTTGGAATGGGCTGTGTGTCAAGAGGTTCTCCCAGTGTATGACACAAAGCCATCCGGCAGAGGTCTGCTCCGTTCCGTGCCTTTTGCAACTGGTAGTAGATTTCACTCCGTTTGGCGTTGATTCGTAACAGTTCATTGTCGGTGCCCATACCGGCTTCAACGGATGCTTCCACTTGTCTGTACAAGGTGTCCATCTGTGTCTGATAGCTTTCCAGCATACGTACTTTTTGTCTGACGGCGATATAGTTCCAGTAAGATTTGTCGGCTTCGGCCGTTACTTCCATTCGCGTTTTTCTCAGGTTTTCAGTAGCACTTTCCTTGCCGATGCGGGCCAATTTATTGCCTGCTGTAATTTTTCCGCCGGCATATAGCGGTTGTACGACGCTGATGCCTGCCAGATACATACCGTGCATCTGTAGCTCCATGCCCATCATGTCCATGTCAGGAAACATATAAGTGCCCGATGCCATGCCGTCTATTTTAGGCAGGTAGGCACTGAAGGCTATGTCTTTATCCAGTTCTGCCTGTTGCAGGTTGTGGTTCGCTTTTTGGAGGTCCTCGTTGCGTTGCAATGCCAGTTTCCGGCATTCTGTCTGTGTAAGGAGCAGTTCTTTCTGTGCGGATGCCTGTATCGAAAGACCGATACTTAGTGCACCCAGTAGGATATATTGTTTCATGAGTGTAAATGTGTAAGGTTAGACTCTGATTCCGGTTTACGGATGCGGAACAGTGCGGTATAGAATATCGGTAACAGAATTAAAGTGATGAGTGTACCTACCGTAAGCCCACCCATGATGGTAATGGCCATAGAACCGTACATGGGGTCGTTTACCAGCGGTACCATTCCCACAATGGTGGTCAGTGAAGCCATCAGTACAGGGCGTACACGTGAGACGGTAGCTTCTACAACAGCCTGATATGGATGGTAATGTTCTTCCTTTTGCAGACGGTTGATTTCGTCTACCAGTACAATGGCATTTTTTACCATCATACCGATAAGTCCCATCATGCCGATGATGGCCATGAATGTGAACGGTTGTTTGAATAAGAGCAGAGCTGGTGTAATGCCGCAGAACACAAAGGGGAAGCAGAGTAGAATGAGAGATACTTTTTTCCAACTGTTAAAGAGCAGCAGCAGTACCGCCAGAATAATGAAAATGCTGATAGGCAGATATTTCAACAGATTTCCGATGGCATCTCCCTGTAATTCGCCTTCTCCTACCCATCTCATGCTGTATCCTTCAGGCAACGGTATCGCCTCTATTTCTGGACGTATGGAAGCTACAACCTTGGCCGGGGTTGCTTCGTACAGGTCTGTATTGGGATCACATTCCGCTTCAATGGCCCGTTGTCCGTTGAAACGGTAGATATAGTTTTCTTCCCAGTCCAGCCGGATGTCACGCGCTACATTGCCGAGCGGGACACTGCGGAACAGGTTGTCCTGAAGTTCTTCCATGCTTTTCGCACCGGTCATGATATCTTTCAGGTCGTTGTCGCTCATGCGCAGGTTTAAAGTACTCCATACCGGAATATCGTTCAGATCAGTGATACGGCTGCCGTCTTCGTTACGTACCAGCAGGTTGATAAGAACCGTCCGGTCCTGGTCATTCAGTACTCCTACCGGCATCCCGTCGGTAGCGGCCAGTAGGGCATTTCCTACATCACTCCGTTCGATACCCGAACGTAATGCGTCTTCACGTACATAGTCCGCTATCAGTGCTTTGCCTTTGGGTTTCCAGTTATTCTCTACCGAGTAGGTATCTACGTACGGACAGCGTCGCATAATGTCTTCGGCCTGTCTGCTCAATTCCCGTAAGACAGCCGGGTCAGGTCCCGAAAATTCAACCTCTACCGTATGTGAGGAAGCAATGGAGAAATTGTATTTGCGGATGCGTATGTAGGCGTCCGGATAACGTTCACGCAACAGCTTTCTGACTCCGGGAATCTGTTCAACCACTGTCTGATAGTCTTTACAGTCTACCATGAGCTCTCCGTAGCAGTCGCCTCCCGATGTCATGGGACGTACCAGACAGTAATGGGCTGGGGCACTTCCCATGCTGGCTGCCACCCGCTCGATGGCTGGATTCTGTCTAAGCAATACAGACATCTCCTGCAAATCCTGACGCATGCGGTCCGGGTCTGTCTGTGCAGGCAGATAATATTCTACGATGAACTGTTTGTAGTCGAAATCGGGAAAGAAAAGGTTTTTTACCCGGGTCATTCCGAAAATGCAGAAAGCCAATACTACAGTAGCGGTAATAAGTGTCGTTTTCTTATGGCCTATCAGAAAACTGATGCTATTGCGTACAAACCGGTGGATAGGGGAGTTATGTACCTCCTGTTTTTCTGCTTCCTTCTTTTCGCGCGAAGGCAACCATGATTTGGCGCAGATAGGTACCTGTGTCAGTGCCAGTACCCAACTGGCCAGCAGGCTGACGCAGAGTACCAGAAACAGATCACCGGCATATTCCCCGGCTGAGTCTGGCGAAAGATAGACGGCCAGAAAAGTGGAAACTGCTATAATAGTAGCTCCCAGCAACGGCATGGCGGTATGTTCTCCGATGCGGTAAAGGTAGGTTTTCGGACCCAATCCACGTTTCTTGTCGGTCAGAATACCGTCCATGATAACGATGGCATTGTCTACCAGCATTCCCATGGCTACGATAAATGCTCCCAGAGAAATGCGCTGTAGGGTAGTACCGCACATCAGCAGGAGAGGGAAGGAGACAGCAATGGTCAGTACCAGTCCGAAACCGATGATGACTCCGCTGCGGAATCCCATGGTGAATACCAATACCAGAATGACAATCAGGACCGATTCTACCAGGTTGATCATGAACGAACTGATGGCTTCATTTACCTTATCGGGTTGGAAGAATATTTTTTCTGTTTCCATACCGACGGGGACCTGTTTCATGACTTCTGCCAGCCGTTGGTCTACGGCTTTTCCCACATCGGGTACGATGGCATTTTCTTCCAATGTCAGGCAGATGGCCAGTGCCGGTTTGCCGTCTACAAAGAAACCGTTCCGTTGCGGTTCGGAATAGGTACGTTCTATCTTCGCTACATCTTCCAGCCGGATCTGTTTTCCTTGAGGTGTACTGATAAGCAGGTTACGGATATCGGCCTCATCGGTCACCGCACTGCCTACATGCAGTTGTATCCGGTCGTTTCCGTTCAGGTAATTGCCTGCGTTCACCGTCTTTCCGGCACTTTGCAGACTCATCATGATTTGGGTGGGGATAATTCCGTTACGGGCAATCTTCTCTTTCGACAGAGTGATGTTGATGACCTCATCCCGGTTGCCTGTAATCAGAATACGTTTCACTCCTTTAACTCCCAGCAGTTCCCGGCGTATCAGTTTGGCATATTTGTACAGTTCGGGATAAGAATACCCGTCTCCTTTAAAGGCATAGAAGATGCCGTATACATCCATCATATCATCTACCACAATCGGGTCATAACAGCCTTGCGGGAGTTTGGAACGGCTGTCGTTCACTTTCCGGCGTAGCAGGTCGAAATGCTGTTCCAGGTCTTTCTGTAGCACGGTCATCTGGAACTCTACCGTAAAGGTAGCTATTTCGTTCTGACATTCCGATTTGATTTTCTTGACATTGGGAAGGGCACGTAGTTCTTCTTCAATCACTTGCGCGACTTTCAGTTCCACTTCGTGTGCATTGGCACCCGGATAGGGAACGATAACCATGGCCTGCTTGACGGATACGGCCGGGTCCTCCAGTTTAGGCATTTGCAGGAATGACAGTACTCCAGCTATCAGGATGCCTATCATAAGCGACCAAAACAGGGTAGGCCGTTTGACAAAGAATTCAGTCAGTTTCATCAGATGAGTCCTCCTACATTGGTTTTATTTTCTGTTTCTATGACCCGTACTTTCTCTTTTTCCTGCAAGGCGTTTACTCCCGCTTTTACTACCTGCTCTTCTCCTTTGAGGCCGGCACGGATGATGGCAGCACCCGTACCGTCTGTACCGCTGCATACCACTTTACGTCTGCTGACGGTAGAATCGGCTTCCATGACCCAGACGTAGGTCTCTTCCTGTTGCCGTACTACCGCATGAAGCGGTAGACTGAATGCGTTTCCGATACTGTCGGTACCGTTTATCCGGATGGTGATTCCGATGTTCATTCCAGCGCTGAGCCGCATATCTGGTTTTCCTTCAAAAGCCAGTTTCATCTGGTACAGCTGGTTACCGTCTGCCTTCGGGGTAATGCTTATTACCTGCATCGGCATCTCTTCGGCATTTGAGAAAGAGGCAAGACTGGTTATTTCTCCGAAATGGGAACGTAGCAGATAGACATCGGCAGGCAGTTCGGTTTCTACTTCCATTCGGTGTACATCCAGCAGGTTGATGACCGGTGTACCGGCATCCACCATTTCGGCCGGAGCAAAGTTCACGCTCTGTACATATCCGTCTGTCGGTGCGTACAGACGGGTATAGTCCAGCTTGTTCCGGTTGACCTGCAGTTGTACTTTCAGCTGTTGCAGTCCGGCCACCGCTTTTTCATAGTCGTTTACTGAAACACTTTTACTGCGATACAAAGCTTCCAGACGTTTCACTTCATCTTCCAGTTGCTTGCACTGTATTTCCAACGCTTCCACCCCCAGCTTGTAGTCGGCATCGTCCAGCCGGGCTATGAGTTGTCCTTTCTTCACATGGTCACCTTCTTTTACCAGTATCTGTTCTATTTGTCCGGGTGTCTTGAATCCCAGGCTGATGTCGTGCTTTTCTTGTACGATGCCTGAGAAATGTTTCACATAGCTTGCACCTATACGGACAGGATTGGTCAGCATGACACTGCGGGTGAATGTCTCCGCAGGTTTTTCGGTACATCCGTTTGCCAGGCAAAGGATGGCCGGAAGGAGCAATAGGCTTTT
>URWP01000203.1 GCA_900551645.1 uncultured Bacteroides sp. | reverse complement strand
TGAGCTCGCATGAGTTGAACCAGCCGGGATGTTACCGTGACGTAAAAGACTTAACCGTGGTAGGGCAGTTCAAAATGAAGAACCCGAAACCGGAAATGGCGCAGTGGGGTACACCTTATTTCCTGGCATGGACTACTACACCGTGGACATTGCCATCGAATACCGCACTTTGTGTTGGCCCGAAGATTGATTACGTAGCTGTACAGACTTACAACGGATATACCGGTGATAAGATGACGGTAGTCTTAGCCAAACCGTTGCTTTACATGCACTTCAACAAAAAGGCAGAAGGCATTGCTCTGGAAGACTATAAACCGGGCGACAAGTTGATTCCGTTTAAGGTAGTAGGCGAGTATAAGGGCACAGACCTGGTAGGTATGGAGTATGAACAACTCATTCCGTGGGTAAAACCAGTAGAATTGGATGAGAACGGAGCTTGGAAAGAAGCTTCTGCTAAGGCTTTCCGTGTAATCCCTGGTGATTACGTAACGACAGAAGACGGTACCGGTATCGTACATATTGCTCCCACCTTCGGTGCAGACGATGCGAATGTAGCCCGTGCGGCAGGTATTCCTTCACTGTTCATGATTAACAAGAAGGACGAAACTCGTCCGATGGTTGATTTGACCGGTAAGTTCTATCTGATGGATGAGTTGGATGAGAACTTCGTAAAGGAATGCATTGATGTAGATGCTTACAAGGAATATCAGGGACGCTGGGTGAAAAATGCTTATGACCCGCAGTTTACAGTAGATGGCAAATATGACGAGAAAGCGGCTCAAGCTGCCGAATCGCTCGACGTATATATTTGTATGATGATGAAACAGGCTGGTTTGGCATTCAAGATGGAAAAGCATGTGCATAACTATCCGCACTGTTGGCGTACAGACAAACCGGTGCTTTATTATCCGCTGGATAGCTGGTTTATCCGTTCTACTGCCTGCAAAGAACGCATGATGGAACTGAATAAGACCATTAACTGGAAACCGGAATCTACAGGAACAGGACGTTTCGGTAAATGGCTGGAAAACCTGAACGACTGGAACCTGAGCCGTTCACGCTACTGGGGTACTCCGCTTCCAATCTGGCGTAGCGAGGCTGGTGAAGAACTCTGTATCGGTTCAGTAGAAGAATTATATAATGAAATAGAAAAATCAGTAGCAGCCGGATTCATGACCGAAAATCCGTATAAGAAACTGGGATTTGTTCCGGGTGACTATCAGAAAGCAAACTACGATAAAATAGATTTACATCGTCCGTATGTGGACGACATTGTATTGGTGTCTGCCAGCGGTCAGCCGATGAAGCGTGAAAGCGACTTGATTGATGTATGGTTTGATTCGGGTGCCATGCCGTATGCGCAGCTGCACTATCCGTTCGAGAACAAGGAAATCGTGGACAACCGCTCTTACTATCCGGCCGATTTCATCGCCGAAGGTGTTGACCAGACTCGTGGATGGTTCTTTACCCTGCATGCCATTGCTACGATGGTATTTGACAGTGTAGCTTACAAGAACGTGATTTCAAACGGGTTGGTACTGGATAAGAACGGAAACAAGATGTCCAAACGTCTGGGTAACGCTGTCGATCCGTTCGGTACCATCGAGAAATACGGCTCCGACCCGCTGCGCTGGTATATGATTACCAATTCATCTCCATGGGATAACCTGAAGTTTGACGTAGATGGAGTAGACGAGGTACGTCGTAAATTCTTCGGTACTTTATATAATACTTATTCGTTCTTCGCCCTATATGCGAATGTAGACGGATTTACTTATGCGGAACCTGATGTCCCGATGGCGGAACGTCCGGAAATTGACCGCTGGATTCTGTCGCTACTCAATTCCTTGGTTAAGGAAGTAGATACTTGCTATAATGATTATGAGCCGACAAAAGCAGGTCGTCTGATTACTGATTTCGTGAATGATAACTTGAGTAACTGGTATGTTCGTCTGAACCGTAAACGTTTCTGGGGAAGCGCAATGTCAACAGACAAGTTGTCGGCATATCAGACACTGTACACCTGTTTGGAAACTGTTGCCAAACTGATGGCGCCAATTGCTCCGTTCTATGCTGATCGTCTGTATATGGATTTGATTCAGGTAACAGGTCGGGACAACGTGGTTTCTGTTCACTTGGCTGATTTTCCGGTTGCAGATGAAGCACTTATTAACAAAGAGCTGGAAGCTCGTCAGCAGATGGCCCAGGATGTTACTTCTATGGTGTTGGCATTGCGCCGTAAGGTCAATATTAAAGTACGCCAGCCGCTGTTGTGTATCATGATTCCGGTGGTTGATGAAGAGCAGAAACGTTACATTGAAGCTGTGGAAGATTTGATTCGCAGCGAGGTGAATGTGAAGGAAATCAAATTGGTGGATGGTGCATCCGGCATTCTGGTAAAGAAGGTGAAGTGCGATTTCAAGAAGTTGGGCCCGAAATTCGGTAAACAGATGAAAGCTGTAGCTGCTGCTGTATCTGAAATGTCACAGGAAGCAATAGCTGAACTGGAAAAGAACGGCAGCTATACGTTCGATCTGAACGGTACACCGGCTGTAGTGGAAGTTACTGATGTGGAAATCTTCAGTGAGGATATTCCAGGCTGGTTGGTTGCCAATGAGGGAAAACTAACTGTAGCTCTGGAAGTAACTGTGACTGAAGAGTTGCGTCGTGAGGGTATTGCCCGCGAATTGGTTAACCGTATTCAGAATATCCGGAAAAGCAGCGGGTTTGAGATTACCGATAAGATTGCCATTGTATTATCGAAAAATCCGAATACAGACGAAGCGGTAAATGAATATAATACTTATATTTGCAACCAAGTGCTGGCTAACTCGCTGGTATTGTCGGATGAACTGGTAGAAGGAACAGAACTCAACTTTGATGACTTCTCCTTATTTGTCCAAGTAACTAAATTGTAATGTGACCCATCCATCCGGATTTTTTCCGGATGGATACTACTTATTTATAACTTTTAAAACCTTTAACACTATGGCTGAAAAGACAAGATACTCCGACGCTGAACTCGAGGAGTTTCGCGCCATTATTATGGAGAAGCTTCAGCTTGCTGAACGCGACTATGAGAAACTGAAAAGCAGTATCATGAACACAGATGGGAATGATACAGACGATACATCGCCTACATACAAGGTTCTGGAAGAAGGTGCGAACACCTTGTCCAAAGAGGAAACAACTCGTCTGGCTGCCCGTCAGTTGAAGTTCATTCAGAATCTGCAGGCCGCTTTGGTACGTATTGAAAATAAGACTTATGGTATCTGTCGTGAAACAGGAAAACTGATTCCGGCTGAGCGTTTACGTGCCGTACCTCATGCTACATTGAGTATTGAGGCAAAACAAGGAAAGAAATAAGAGAAGGGTAGCCTGTTCTGACAGGTGCCTTTTGGAAAATGAAGAGGCTGTTTCAGATTCGGAGATTCGTTTCCTTCCATACTTGGAAACAAGTCGATGGAAATGAATCAGCCTCTTCTGTTTTTTGGACAGGGAAATAAGAGTTGTAGGTAGAAGACTACAAGGAGTCTCTTTTATGGCTTTAACAGTAAAAAGTAATCGTATTATCAGGGAACAGTTATGAACAAATATCTCTCTCAAGGTCCGTTGGCCGCACTTATAGTGGCTGCGGTACTTGTAATCGACCAGATTATCAAGATCAGTGTCAAGACCAGCATGTATCTGCATGAAAGTATCCGTATAACAGACTGGTTCTATATATATTTCACAGAAAATAACGGGATGGCTTTCGGCATGGAGATTTTTGCTAAATTATTCCTTACTTTATTCCGGATTGTCGCTGTTATTCTGATTACCTGGTATCTTGTCAAACTCGTCAGACGCCCGGCTGCTGAACGGGTGAAGAATGGTTTCATCGTTTGTTTGTCACTGATTTTGGCAGGTGCTATCGGTAATATCATTGATTGTGTTTTTTATGGCGAGATCTTCAGTGCCAGCACACCGATGTCTGTTGCTAAATGGGTTTCTTGGGGAGAAGGTTATGAAACACTGTTGCATGGTAAGGTAGTGGATATGTTTTATTTCCCTATCATCGATACGTATTGGCCGGAGTGGATGCCACTGGTAGGAGGAGACCATTTTATTTTCTTCAGTCCTATCTTTAATTTTGCCGATGCTGCCATCAGTTGTGGTATCATTGCTCTGCTTCTGTTTTATAGTCGGTATTTGAATGGGGGAATACACACGCAGGATTCTTCGGACACAGATAAAAAGTAATCATGAAATATCTTATGAAATATCCGTATCTGACAATGGCTTTGCTGGCAGGAGGAATGTTTGCTTGTGGAAAAAAGATTCCAAGTGACATTATCCAGCCCGAGGCGATGGAGAATTTGTTGTATGATTATCATTTGGCCAATACCTTAGGAAATAATCTTTCCGGTTCTGAAATTCAGAAACGGAAAGCGTATTACGATTACGTTTTTCAGAAACATCAGGTAACAGAAGCTGAGTTTGATTCGTCAATGGTATGGTATACCCGTCATACAGAAGAGCTGTCACAGATTTACGAAAACCTGCAGAAGCGTTACGAGGCATCCGAAAAGATTGCCCGAAAACAGGTGGACCGTCAGAGTGGACAAATCAGTGTTTCACAGTCTGGCGATACAGTAGATATTTGGCGAGACCGTTCCATCTATTGGCTGACAAATTCTCCGTTGACCAACAAGGTCGTCTTTAATTTCAAGGCAGATACAACGTTCCGTCCGAAAGATGTATTGGTATTGGAGGCTGACTTCAGTTTTATGCCGACACAGAATGCCGGAAAGGCTGTTATGGGGTTGAATCTGGCCTTTAAGAATGACAGTCTGCAAGGACTTACTCGTGTGGTACGTTCAGGCAAGCAGAAGCTCTATTTTAAACCGGATTCAGCCTTTGAGTTTAAAGAAATTATCGGCTTTATCTATTACGAACCTACGGAACCAGAGCAGCGGGGACATGTATTGGCGAGTGATATCCACCTGTATCGTTATCATGTGAAAGAAGAAACTGCCGATTCATTGGCT
>URWP01000202.1 GCA_900551645.1 uncultured Bacteroides sp. | reverse complement strand
GAGTCACCACAAACAATGGTCATTCCCGGTAATGTCAATCCTCTTTCCGGACCGACCACATGAATGATACCATTCTTCTTGTTCATCATTCCAAAATGAGTCAGTCCGAAATCAGCGGCATTCTTCGCCAAAGTATCTACCTGTGTCTTTGATACCGGATCTTCAATCGGTTTGTCCTGGTCGTGAGTCGGTGTATTATGATCCGGCATACAGTAAATACGTTCCGGACGGAAACACTTCAATCCTCGTGCACGCATACCGGCAAAAGCCTGCGGACTAGTTACCTCATGGCAATAGAGACGGTCGATATACAACTGGGTAGGACCTTCCTCCACCTTCTGCACAACATGTGCATCCCATATTTTATCAAATAAAGTATTAGCCATTTTTTACGTTGGTTTTATCTCGTTTATTGTTATTTCTTGAATTTGTTGATGCAGTCAATATATGCTTCTACCGATGCCGCAATGATATCCGTATTGGCACCAAAGCCATAATACATCTGTCCGTCGTATTCTACCTGCATATGTACCTTACCTACATCATCGCTACCTTTGCTTATGGCCTGAATAGTAAATTCCTTCAAAGTCATTTGCCGCTTGATAATCTGTTTTACCGCCTTGATAGCTGCATCCACCGGACCATTGCCTGTAGCAGCTGCTTCAAAATGTTCTCCGGAAATGTTCAGTCCCAGACTAGCTACTGAACGGACACCCACTCCACTCGTTACCTGTAAATATTCCAATTTAATATGATGGTTCACATTGCGGTCAGCACCGGCCAATACCAGAATATCATCGTCGGTAATATCCTTTTTCTTATCGGCCAGTTTCAGGAAATCTTCGTATACCTTATCCAGTTTTTCCTGTCCCATCTCTACTCCCAAAATATGTAAACGATGCTTCAATGCTGCACGTCCGCTACGGGCTGTCAATACAATGGCATTGTCATCGATACCCACATCTTTCGGATTGATGATTTCGTAAGTCTGTACATTCTTCAAGACTCCGTCCTGATGAATACCCGAAGAATGAGCAAACGCGTTTCTACCTACAATCGCTTTATTCGGCTGAACAGGCATGTTCATCAGACTGGATACCATGCGGCTGGTCGGATAAATCTTCTGGGTATTGATATTTGTATCAATATCAATACTATGATGACAACGGAGAATCATTGCAACTTCTTCCAACGCCGTATTTCCCGCACGTTCACCAATTCCGTTGATAGTCA
The DNA here is from genome assembly GCA_900551645.1 of uncultured Bacteroides sp. Taxonomy (GTDB): domain Bacteria; phylum Bacteroidota; class Bacteroidia; order Bacteroidales; family Bacteroidaceae; genus Phocaeicola. The sequence goes on along the minus strand of URWP01000202.1, from coordinate 3,872 downwards.
CCTCTACCTGACGGGCACCATTCAATACACCGCTGATAGTATTAGCCGTAGCCATACCCAAATCATTATGGCAATGGGTAGAAATAATAGCCTTATCAATTCCATCCACATGCTCCACCAAGTATTTGATTTTTTCACCATACTCTGAGGGGAGACAGTATCCGGTAGTATCCGGAATATTGACTACCGTAGCTCCTGCCTTGATTACAGCTTCCACTACGCGCGCCAGATATTCATTGTCTGTACGTCCGGCATCTTCAGCATAAAACTCCACATCATCTACATAACGGCGGGCATACTTCACGGCTGCCACTGCACGTTCAATAATTTCCTCACGGGTTGAATTGAATTTATACTTGATGTGTGAATCGGAAGTACCGATACCAGTATGAATACGTTTATGCTTAGCAAACTTTAACGCTTCGGCAGCTACATCGATATCTTTCTGAACAGCTCGTGTCAACGCACAGATGGTAGGCCACGTAACAGCCTTTGATATTTCTATTACCGAATTGAAATCTCCCGGGCTGGAAACCGGAAATCCTGCTTCAATTACATCCACTCCTAAAGCTTCCAGCTGCTTGGCCACCTGAATCTTTTCAACGGTATTCAACTGGCATCCAGGTACCTGCTCACCATCACGAAGCGTAGTATCAAAAATGAATAATCTTTCACTCATAGGGCTATATTTTTATATAAATCATTACTCAAATAAAAAGCCTTTCACACAAGGAAGTGAGAAAGGCTTAATATCATACAGTTTTTACAACTAACAGGCACGCGACTCACTTCCCACCGGATTTTCCAGCAGATTAATCAAACCGCATAGCAAAATATGTAAAAACAGGTTATTCATTTAATTCTATTATTTTCTAATTGCGTTGCAAAGGTAGACAATAATTTCTAACATCAAAATAAAAATGAAACTTTTTTATCGACTTTAATTATAATTTATCACACTAAACAGTGATAGATATAAATATTATCAAATTACATACAGAAACAGCTAAAAAAATCCGTTAGCAAAACATTCTAACGGATTTCTTTAACTCCTCCTAATATATGTAAAGGATTATATTCTAAACTCATTTTCCAAATTAAGACAGACGTAATTCATGTAGACAGGCACCTACTTCTGTAGTGCTTCCCACGTGTTTTCCCATATCATCCGACAATTTAACGCATTCACGCCACTCCTGATTAACATTCATCTTACAGCGGGAAAGTTTCATGACAATGTTTGCAGGTGGAAACCCTGTGTCATTCGTCAAATTTGTTCCGATTCCGAATGAACAACGGATTTTCCCTTTACAATACTCAAAAATCTGCAAAGCCTTCTCAAAATCAAGTGCATTACTGAAGATGATAGTTTTCGTAGTCGGATCAATACCAAGCTCCTTGTAACGCTCAATCAAACGATTAATAAATTCTATCTCATCCCCTGAATCACAACGTACTCCATCAAACAACTTAGCCTGCTTCCGGCTGAAATTAGATAAAAAAGAATCCGATGTATATGTATCAGACAAAGCTGTTCCCAAATCTCCGTCATACACGTTCACCCAATTTTCCAAGGCCATGTAATTGGCATGCTTATATCCGAACTGAGCTCCATGAAACATGAACCATTCATGCGGATGTGTTCCCATCGGAAGCATATCATACTTCATAGCCAGATAACAATTAGAAGTGCCTGTACAATATCGGGCATTTTCTTTTAAATATGATACCACCAGTTTATGCACATCAAAAGAAAAACGGCGGCGAGTACCAAATTCAGAAAAAGGCATCTGATGCTCATTCGATAATTTCACCTTATCTGCTAACTTAGCAATCAAAACCTCTTTGTCTGGAATACGATTAAGGAACTGATTTCTGATTTCAGAGACAATGGCAAGTAGCGGCACCTCATAAAGCGTTACTTTATAAAGATAATCAGTTACACTCATCTGAAGATGCTGATGTTCATCTAATCTGACTTCTATTTTCTCTGGATCAAAACGAAATGATGAAAGCCATTCCCAATATACTCTCGGTAAAAAACGACAATGAGAAGCCATATATTCCAATTCTTCTTCTGTCAACTTCACCATCTCCAGATTATAAATTTCATTTCTCAATGCTTCCAGAAAACCTTCTGTATATTCAGTATCATCTCTGTCTATGAAAGTAAAAGTCCCCATCGCATAAGGGAACAACTTGATATAAGCATACGAAGTTGTAAACTTATATAAATCGGTATCTAGAATTGTTCTTATCACCATAAAATTTCATTTTTATACAACAGATACAAATGTAAGAAAAGGAATTCAAAATACATCATTCATTTCAGTTTCAAAGCAACAATACAATCAACAGAAGGTTCCAAATGAGCTGTATGCAAAACTACACCGTCCTGAATCTTTTCCAGTTTCACTTTTTTGTTCGTTCCAAATAAAGTAGCAGAAACAATCTTCTCTGTTAAAGGTAGAGTAACAAATTGTGGCATATCATCAGACAACAGATGAACATATAACATATCACCTTTCCTTGTAGTAGTACCCCAAGAAGCTTTCATAACACACCCTGCGGTAGTTCCGTAAATCGTCTCTCCGTATTTAGACATCCATTCTCCCATTCCCTTTAAACGTTCCACAGATATTGCCGGAAGTTCACCATTAGGCTGAGGACCGATATTCATTAATAAATTGGATCCTTTACCAGCAGCACGTACCAACAGACGAACCAACTCTTTTACCGACTTGTAATTCTGATCCTTAATTCTATACCCCCACATGCCGTTCATTGTTTCACACATCTCTAAAGGAAGTTGACTCACTTTTTGTCCTGCAGAAAATCCGGCATTATTTTCACCTGGAAGATCGCGCTCAAACATTTGAAAATCTTCTCCTGAAAAAGGAGTTCTATGATGATTATTCCCTATCAGGCAAGCAGGTTGTAGCTTATGAATCAAATTATATTGCTCTTCAAGCCTCCAATCAAAATCAGCCGGCTGATCCCACATACCATCAAACCAAATCGCTCCTATCGGACCATAATGTGTCAACAATTCAGTCAATTGATTATTCATAAACTGATAATATGTCCTCCATTCACCATGACCGGTACGTCCCGTACCCCTACCTGTACTTCCTAAAGGATAATAATCTTCACGTGTCCAGTCCAAATGAGAATAATACAAATGTAGTTTAATACCTTGTTTTTGACATTCTTCAGCTAATTCCTTCACAATATCACGCCGAAATGGAGTAGCATCCACAATATCATAATCTGAAAATTCTGTATCAAACATAGAAAAACCATCATGATGCCGAGAAGTAAAACAAATATACTTGGCACCTGCAGCCTTTATAGCCGAAACCCATTCTTGAGCATTAAATTTTGACGGATAAAAACCAGATGCAACCTTAGCATATTCATGACAATCTATATTATCATTATTCATATACCATTCTCCCTGACCAAACATGCTGTAAATTCCCCAGTGAAGAAAAATACCAAACTTACTGTCCTGAAACTCTTGACGAGCCTGCAAGTTTTCAGGAGAAGGAACATAACTTTTTTCTGAATTCTGAGCAAATAATGATGAGACTCCCCAAAAAGCACTAAAAAAAATCAATTGACAAGAACGAATAATCCGTGTTTTCATACCAATAGTTATTTTATTAATAAGGTTTTATTATAACTGCAAACATACATAAAAATATCCACTTTAACAGAATACAAATAAAAAGATGTTTTGGCAAAAGGCAGCTGTGGACTGTAAAGAAAACGAACTTTACACAGATGAAGTAAAAACGGATCAACGTAAGAACATGAATGCAACTTCTTTCTGTCAGGGTATAAAAAAAGCCCCGGACATCCTTGCGGAA
>URWP01000201.1 GCA_900551645.1 uncultured Bacteroides sp. | reverse complement strand
CCCCCCCGGTTTAAAAATAAGTGCCTGTCCAAACCGGGCAATCAGCGGACCAACCAGCATGACCGAGCCGCGCAACTTCGAGCAGCGCTGCAGGAAATCATCGCTTTCCAAATAAGCCAGATTCACAAAATCTGCCTGAAACGTATAAGTCTCAAAATCCGTTTTCGAAACCTTCACTCCCATATCCCGAAGTAACTGAATCAAATTATTCACGTCCAGAATATCCGGAATATTGCTAATGGTCACTTCTTCGGAAGTGAGCAATGTAGCACAAAGCACTTCCAGTACTTCATTTTTAGCACCCTGAGGCACAATCTCACCATGCAGTTTATGCCCACCTTCTATTACAAATGAAGCCATAATGTCACGTTTATCGGGTTAGAATTTTCTTCGCTGATTATTATTGTTGTTATTGTTCATCTGACGACGCCGCGGAATAAAGGTACGCGGTTCCACCAGTTTCAAGTCCTCCGGCGACAATTTAATCTTACCTCCTGAAAGCTCATACAGGTCATCCAGAATCTTCTGGTCTTCCACTCCATCCTTATTCCAGTTCAAGTAATCCTTCTTCATATGGTTGGCAATCATGGAAACCAGCTGTTTCCGTTCTTCTCCTTCCGGATAATCAACAGCTATCTGGATCAGGTCCTGAATAAAACGTCCATAATGACGATAATGAATGTTATTCTGTGAATAAGGAATGCAATCCGGTTTCACTTCCAGACTCTCCTTCTTGACCACCTCCACCGGATAATCAATGTCCAACTTGAAATCTGCCATAATAGCCAGGTGATCCCACAATTTATGGTTAAAATCTTCTACATCACGTAAGTGCGGAAACATGCCTCCCATAATGTTTACAATAGTATTGGCACAACGCTGACGTTCTTCACGGTCTTCAATAGTCAATGCGTGATCCACCATATTCTGTACGCTGCGTCCATATTCGGGAAGCGGTAATCTCCGTTGTTGGGTATTATACTCCATACTCTTCTTAACTTTTAGCTTTTCAATCAGTCTATAACAGTTTCTTAGGCACCGAAGCTACGAACTCTTTCAAGTAGAAAGGTTCAAAGTAAGCCACATCTTGAAAATCTTCTTTTGCCATCGCTTTCTCAGCCAAAGGAAACATCCATTTAGCCAGCGGATGAATGTTTTCAATAAAGTGTGCATTCGGATGCGTCAGTTTTTCCCGACATTTGGCTGCTCCGTTACCGAAGAAATATACTGGATGTGCATCCAAAAACTCAATATACGAATGTTCATCGATGATATCGGCCGCTGTTTCACGTTTCACGCGTAAAGCACGGTCGTAAACAGCAGCGTACACCTCCATGCGGCGGGCATCAATCATCGGACAGAGTAACGCATCGTCCGGCAAATCCTGATGCAACAGCACCGGTACGCACATCACCTCTAGTGTAGGCAGCCCAATCAACGGGATATTACGCCCGTAACAGATTCCTTTCGCCATGGAAACCCCGATACGCAATCCCGTATAGGAACCCGGCCCGCAACTGACAGCCACCGCATCCAAAGGAATGGCATGATTATCTGCAAAAGACAACGCTTCGTCTACATACACGCCCAATAACGTAGCGTGCGAGGGGCCCTTGAAATCTTCTTTTGAAAAAATGGAAGTACCGTCCTGACTGACAGAAACGGAACAGACTTCCGTAGATGTTTCGATATGTAAAATGCAAGACATAATTATGCTTATATAGATAGTTTGCAAATATACACTTTTATTTGTACTCCATTTCCATATTTTCTTTACTTTTGCAAAAAAATACATTTAGTTATGATACAGTCCATGACCGGATACGGCAAAGCAACTGCCTTATTCGGAGATAAAAAAATCAACGTCGAAATCAAGTCTTTAAATAGTAAGGCGATGGACCTGTCTACCCGCATCGCCCCCCTGTACCGGGAAAAGGAAATGGAAATACGTAACCTCATCACCCAAACCCTGGAACGTGGAAAAGTAGATTTCAGCCTGTGGGTAGAAAAGGATGCTGCCGAAACAGCAACCCCCATCAACGCCGCACTGGTAGAAAACTACTACAACCAAATTAAAAAGATTTCCGAAACCTACAATATTCCCGTACCGCAGGACTGGTTCGCTACCCTTCTGCGGATGCCGGATGTACTGACTCGTGTAGACGTACAAGAATTGGCAGAAGAAGAATGGGCCGTAGTCCGTCAAGCTATCGGCGAAGCACTGCAACACCTGGTAGATTTCCGCAAACAAGAAGGACAAGCTCTTGAAAAGAAATTCACGGAAAAGATTGACAACATCGAACGCCTGCTGCAAAGTATCGAAGTCTATGAAAAGGAGCGGGTATCCAAAATTCGTGAACGCATCACCGACGCACTGGAAAAAACCATCAGCGTAGATTACGACAAGAACCGCCTTGAACAAGAGCTCATCTATTACATAGAAAAGCTAGACATTAACGAAGAAAAACAACGTCTGGCCAACCACCTGCGCTATTTCCGCGAAACAATGGCTGGAGGACACGGACAAGGCAAGAAGCTGGGATTCATCGCTCAGGAAATGGGACGCGAGATCAATACTACCGGTAGCAAGTCGAACCACGCTGAAATGCAGAACATCGTGGTACAGATGAAAGACGAACTGGAACAAATCAAAGAGCAGGTGCTCAATGTCATGTAAAAATAACCTCATCCATAAAACAAATCTTATGACTGGAAAACTGATAATCTTCTCGGCCCCTTCTGGGTCCGGGAAATCCACCATCATCAATTACCTGTTAACCCAAAACCTGAACCTGGCTTTCTCCATCTCAGCAACAAGCCGCCCGCCGAGAGGCGCCGAACAGAACGGGGTAGAATATTTCTTCCTGACTCCGGAAGAATTCAAACAGCGCATTGCCGACAACGAGTTTCTGGAATACGAAGAGGTCTATAAGGACCGTTTCTACGGCACCTTGAAATCACAGGTAGAAAAACAGCTGGCTGATGGGCAGAACATAATATTCGATGTAGACGTGGTAGGCGGATGCAACATCAAGCAATACTACGGAGAGCGTGCCTTATCGGTATTCATCCAGCCACCTTCAATAGAAGAACTGCGCAAACGCCTGAACGGCCGCGGAACAGACTCGCCGGAAGTCATTGAAAGCCGCATTGCAAAAGCCGAATTCGAATTGGGCTATGCACCACGCTTCGATATTGTCATCGTCAACGATGACCTTGAAAAAGCCAAAACCGAAGCATTGAAAGTAATCACTGAATTCCTGAACCGATAACAGAAATATCTCTCATGGCGAAAAACCCTAAAAAAATAATTCGTACGTTGCTGATTCTCTGCGTTGTCATCGGACTGGCAGCTGCAGCGGTAGGTGTAGTGGCAGTCTATAAAGAAGAATACATCATAGCGGCAGGTATGCTGTTCGTTGCCATCTGGCAGGTCATTAATTTCTATAAATGGAAGAAACTCGTATAAAGACCGGAATCTTCGGAGGCTCTTTCAATCCGATTCACCTGGGTCATCTGGCTCTGGCCAATTATCTGTGTGAATACGGCGAAGTAGACGAAGTATGGTTTCTCGTCTCTCCGTTGAATCCGTTCAAAGTTCATCAGGATCTGCTGAAAGATGAACTCCGCCTGCAACTGGTACAAGCTGCCGTAGAGGGATATCCGCACTTCAAAGCTTCCGACTTCGAATTTCACCTGCCCCGTCCTTCGTATACCATTCATACCCTGGATAAGCTGGCACGCCGATATCCCGACCGGGATTTCTACCTGATTATCGGAGCTGACAACTGGGTAGCTTTCGATCGTTGGAAATCGCCGGAAGAGATTCTTCAAAAACATTATGTATTGATTTATCCACGCCCGGGATATGACCTGGGAGCATTCACCCTACCGCCACGCGTCAAAGCTGTACATACTCCCATGCTAGAAATCAGTTCTACGTTTATCCGTACAGCGATCCGAGAGGGGAAAGACATGCGTTATTTCCTCCATCCGGAAGTAGACCGCCTCATCAAGGAACTCCATCTTTACCGGAAATGACCCTCACGGCATCTCCGGTCTGCCGTGGAGTACGATCAGTACGACCTCGCTGGGAGTAAATAAGCGGACATCCTTTCGGGAAGTGCCTAGCCCATTGCTGATAATAACAGGAATGCCCTGACTGTTGTGTTTCAGTCCCGTCAGGAAACGGTTTCCATATTTAGAGAAATTACCGGCTGGTGTCCACCGCTTGAACAGGCTCACCTGCCCGCCGTGGGTATGTCCGGCCAGAGCCAAATCAGTATTTGATACGTCTACATCTTCTACATAATCGGGGGTATGCGTCACCATTACGACAAAATCTTCTGGTTTCAAGGTCAAGGTAGGCGATACCCCATTCCGTTTCAGGTCAAAAGGATTCCGAATACCACATATTTCGATAAACTGATTTCCCTTCCAAAGCGTATCCACCCGATGCTCCAGCAACTTCACCCCACAATCCTTCATAGCCTTTCGCGCCAGGCTATCCGCTTCTCCCCGCTCGTGATTTCCCATCACCGCATAGGTTCCGTAAGGCGTTGAAATCTGCTGCAAAGCCTTGAAAAGTTCTTCCACATTACCTCCTTCCCTTCCTCGATAATCACCCCCCAACACCAACACATCCGCATCCACCGACTGTAGCGCACGCACGAGGTTCGGCAATCGTTTGGCAGTAAACCGGCTTTCGTAATGAAAATCGGTAGCGAAGGCTATCCGAAAACCATTGAAAGACTCCGGAAGCTGATTATTGTAAATATCATACTGTCTGATGCGTCCTACCCCTTTGTATTTGGAAAAGGAAGCCGTGGCACACGAACTGAGCAGTCCTACCAATAATACTGCTCCAGACAATACCATTCTTATTCGTTTAAACATAAGCTCTTTTTTCTGATGATTTTTTCATCCGGAATCCAGGATGAAAAAGATTTTCCCTTATATTGACTTCATCTCTCTCCTGACTGAAAATAATCAGGCAAAAAACGCTACCTTTGCTGCTACGAAAATATAAAGACTTTCTATATGAAACAAAATCCTACACCCAATTCTTTTAAAGCATGGGTACTGGCTGCCCGTCCCAAAACACTGACCGC
>URWP01000200.1 GCA_900551645.1 uncultured Bacteroides sp. | reverse complement strand
CTTTCTATCCTGCTCCATATCGCCCGTGCGACGGGTGGTTCCGGCTATCGGGTCAATAGTAGCTTGTCCGTTTTCTATTTTGCAGTGGGTTTCGGGTGAGGAACCGAAAATGCGGAAACCACCGAAATCGAAATAAAAAAGGTAAGGCGACGGGTTGATACTTCTCAATGCCCTGTAAAGCTTGAAGTCATCTCCCTGGTAGCGCTGGATGAAACGACGTGAAAGAACGATCTGGAAAACATCTCCCCGCAGGCAGTGGGCAATTCCTTTACGGATATTGGCTTTATGTTCTTCATCGGTCAGTGTGCTGACGGTGGGGCCTACTGCCTGAAAATCGAAAGTTGTATAATTCCGGTTGCAGATGGCTTTTTCTACTTCGTCGATGTGACTGGGTTCGTTATCACTCTGCATTTCCAGTAAGACCATTTCATGTTTGAAGTCATGGAAAACAATCAGGTATTTGTAAAGGATATACAGCATATCCGGAGCGTCATTGATGGTGCTGGTACTGTCTTTTATCGGAATGTTCTCGAAATAGCGTACTGCATTGAAAGTGGTATAACCATATAGGCCGCAATAGTGGGCATATTCTCCTTCTACTCGGAAACGTGTGAGGAAATCACTGATGACCTGTTCCACCCGGTATTGTTCATTGATGTCTTTGGTTTCTTGGATACCGTCCGGAAACTTGGCAGTAGCTTTTCCGTGACTGATGGAGATGCTGGCTATCGGGTTCAATCCGATGAAAGAACGGTTGTTTTCTACTCCATGATAATCGGAACTTTCCATAAGAACACTTTGAGGGAAAAGGTCGCGTACCTTCAGGTAAGTTGTTACCGGGGTATGGAGGTCTCCCAGTAAAGTTTTGTAAGTAGTGGTATAAGTATATTGTTTCATGTTCTTCTGTTTTGATGAATTAGTCTTGGTACGGATTGTGGGCCAGGTAGGTATTAATATCTTTATCTCCTCGTCCGGAAACAGTCAGTACTACAATGTCGGTTGGTTGGAAAGATACTTTGGAGAGTGCGCCCAAAGCATGTGCAGATTCCAGAGCCGGAATGATACCTTCCAGTAACGTCAGTTCGTAGGCTGCCCGTATAGCTTCATCATCGTTGATGGCTAATACAGTGGCACGGTGCTCGTGAGCCAGGTTTGCGTGCATTGGGCCGATACCGGGGTAATCCAGGCCTGCTGAGATGGAGTAGGGTTCCTGAATCTGTCCGTCCTTGTTTTGCATTACCAGTGTCTTTGCACCGTGTATGATGCCCAGTTTTCCAAGTTGGATAGTGGCTGCCGACATGTTGGTGTCTATACCTTTTCCACCTGCTTCTGCCAGAACTATTTTTACCCGTTCATCATCGATGTAATGATAGATGGTTCCGGCGGCATTGCTTCCACCACCTACACAGGCTACCAGGTAATCCGGATAATCTCTGCCTTCATGTTCCTGCAACTGTTTCTTGATTTCTTCGCTGATAACCGATTGCAGACGGGCAACCATGTCGGGATAAGGATGAGGTCCTACCGTAGAACCGATTACGTAATAGGTGTCGGAAGGGTGGCAACACCAGTCTCGGATAGCCTCGTTAGTAGCATCTTTCAGTGTCATGTTTCCTGAGGTGACGGCCACTACTTTAGCTCCTAGCATCTTCATTCGTTCCACATTGACGTGCTGTCGTTCCACATCAGTTTTTCCCATATAGACTATGCACTCCATGTTCATCAGGGCACAGACGGTAGCGGTGGCTACTCCATGCTGACCGGCTCCTGTTTCGGCAATGATGCGTTTCTTTCCCATGCGTTTGGCAAGCAGTACTTGGCCAATAGCATTATTGATTTTGTGTGCACCGGTGTGATTTAAGTCTTCCCGTTTCAGGTATATCTTACAGCCATATTTTTCGGATAGGCGTTTAGCAAGGTAGAGTGGAGATGGGCGACCTACATAATCATGCAGTAGTTGGGTAAATTCGTTTTTGAAATCCTGGCTTTCCAATACGTTCAGATATGCCTCCTTCAAATTTGTGACACATCGGTGAAGAATTTCCGGGATATAAGCTCCTCCGAAATTGCCGTAATATCCTTCTTCGTTTACTTGATAAGTTTTCATATCGATAGCTGTTTTTGGAATATGATTAATTGATTTTTTCCGAAAATGAACAAAAAAAAGGCTGTCGTAAAGTACGACAGCCTTCTACGGTTATATCTTTTCTATACAAGTATATACACACGACTGAGTTCCCTTACGACTTTTGGAGTTGTAAGAGGCGCCACCAGAAGAATGTATATGCCATAGATTGTTTCATTGTTGTTCTATATTTTTCTTGTTTCGTTGCAAATGTAACGATAATTTTGATATGTGCAAGCAATTTGACCGTTAAAAATGAAAATTAACATTTAGAACCGGGTACAGTCTGCTTACAGCATCCCTTTGCTGGAAGGAACTTCGTAGTGGTAAACATCTCTTCGCACCGCCATTTTGAGCCTGCGTGCCAAGGCTTTGAAGATACCTTCTATCTTGTGATGTTCGTTCTGTCCTTCTGCCTTGATGTTCAGATTCATGCGGGCCGAGTCACTCAATGACTTGAAGAAATGCAGGAACATTTCGGTAGGCATGTCTCCAATTTTTTCGCGGTGAAAGTCAGCATCCCATACCAACCAGGCACGTCCTCCAAAATCAAGAGCTACGGAACAAAGACAATCATCCATCGGCAGACAGAAACCGTACCGTTCGATACCACGCTTATCGCCTAATGCCTGTCGGATGCAGTCTCCCAGTGCGATAGCTGTATCTTCGATGGTGTGGTGTTCGTCCACTTCCAAGTCTCCTTTTACTTGGATGGTCAAGTCGATACCTCCGTGTTTACCGATTTGTTCCAGCATGTGGTCGAAAAATCCCAGTCCGGTATGAATGTCGCAGGTTCCGTTACCGTCTAAATCCAAACGGATATAGATATCTGTTTCTTTGGTGGTACGTCTTACTTCAGCGGTCCGTTCGCCGGCAAAAAGATATTCGGCGATATGGTCCCAGTCTGTTGTAGTCAGTACGCAAGTTTCTTTCAATTCATCCGATAGGGAGGAACGGTCTGGTTGTAGCAGGATGGCTTTACATCCCAGGTTCTTGGCTAACTCTACATCTGTTGTCCGGTCACCGATGACAAAACTTCCTGCCAAATCATATTCCGGATTGTTCAAGTAACGGGTCAGCATTCCGGTACGGGGCTTACGGGTAGGTGCATTGTCTTCCGGAAAACTTCGGTCGATGCAGATATTATCGAAAACAATTCCTTCGTTCTCAAAGCTCTTCAACATCAGGTTGTGCACTGGCCAGAAGGTATCTTCCGGAAAACTTTTCGTTCCTAATCCGTCCTGGTTAGTAACCATGACAAATTCGAAACTCAGTTTCTGGCGGATGAAGTACAGGTTTCGGAATACTTTTGGATAAAACTCCAGTTTTTCGAAAGCGTCCAGTTGATAGTCGACAGGCGGTTCTATGACCAGTGTACCGTCACGGTCGATGAATAAAACTTTCTTCTTCATGACATTTATCCTTCAAAGTTTTTCAACGCTTCCAGCAGAACATCATTTTCTGGACGAGTTCCGATAGTAATACGCAGACAGTCCTTGCAGAGTGTTACGTTGGTCCGGTTGCGAACGATAATACCTTTACTTACCAGGTAACTGTATATTTTTTTTGCATCAGTTACACGTGTTAGGAAAAAATTGGCATCCGACGGGTAGATGTGTTTACAGCATGGAAGTTTGCTGAACTCTTCCATCAGGCGGTCACGTTCTTCTAACAGAGATTCTACCCACCGTTGTATTTGGTAATACTTTTGCATCATTTGGATGGCTTCCTGCTGGGTAAGCCGGTTCACATTATATGGATATTTGATTTTGCTTAATAGGGCGATGATTTCCGGTGAGGCGAATGCCATTCCCAAACGGATACCAGCGCATCCCCAGGCTTTAGAAAAAGTCTGGAGAATAATCAGGTTCGGATAATTATCTAGAACCTGAAGGAAAGAAGGGGCCGATGAAAAGTCTGAATAGGCTTCGTCTACGATGATTAGCCCTTGAAATTCCTGAAGCAGTTTCTTAATTTCCGGATGTGACAGATTATTTCCGGTTGGGTTATTGGGGGAGCAAAGGAAAATCAATTTGGTGTTGTCATTGGTGGCTGCCAGCAGGTCATCGGCCTTGAATTGGAAGTTTTCGTCCAGCAGTACTTTGCGGTATTCTACATCATTCACATCAGCACATACCTGATACATGCCATAGGTAGGTTCGATGGCGACTACATTGTCAATACCTGGTCGGCAGAAGGCTCGGAACACTAAGTCAATGGCTTCATCACTTCCGTTGCCTAAGAATATCTGTTCACTCTTTACTTTTTTGATTGGAGCAATCAGGTTCTTCAGTTCTCGCTGGAGTGGGTCCGGATAACGGTTATTGGGTTGGTTGTACGGATTTTCGTTGGCATCCAGGAAGACGGATGCTTCAGCTCCGTTATATTCGTCGCGGGCCGAAGAGTAGGGTTTCAATGCCCAAATGTTCGGCCGCGTAAGTTCTTGCAAAGGTCTCATAATTAGTTTCAGAAAGGTTTAAATTTACATTTTCAGACGTACACTTACGGCATTCTTGTGCGCATCCAGGTATTCGTTGGCTGCCATGACTTCGATGGCTGGACCGATGGTAGCAATACCTTCTTTGGTGATTTCCTGAAAGGTGATTTTCCGGATAAAGCTGTCCAGGCTTACACCACTGTATGCTTTGGCATAACCGTTTGTTGGTAAAGTATGGTTGGTACCCGAGGCATAGTCACCCGCACTTTCCGGAGAATAGGCTCCCAGGAATACTGAGCCGGCATTGACTATCTTTTCGGCCAGTTCGTGGTAGTTCTTGGTCTCGATAATCAGGTGTTCCGGTGCATAACGGTTCATCATCTCTACAGCCAGTTCCATGTTGTCTATCAGAATCAGTTTGCTGTGTTCCAGTGAGCGGGCTGCAATCTCCTTGCGGGGTAATTGTTCCAGCTGACGTTCCACTTCTTCAGTTACGGCGCGTATCAAGGTGGCCGAAGTGGTAATCAGCATGGACTGGCTGTCTACACCATGTTCTGCCTGTGAAAGAAGATCGGAAGCAACAAAAAC
>URWP01000199.1 GCA_900551645.1 uncultured Bacteroides sp. | reverse complement strand
GATGTTGAAGTCTTGTCCTTCCAGGGTGTCTTTGATAATGAGGGCGAGGTTGGTTTCATCCTCTACCAGTAATACGTTGATTCGTTTCATAGTCATGTTTTTTTGAATTGTAGGGTAAACCGGCTGCCTTTTCCTGGTTCGCTGGTCACATGTATTGTTCCTCCGTGTTTCTCTATCATTGTCTTTACATAGAAAAGTCCCAGTCCGTATCCTTTTACTTCGTGCCGGTTTCCTGTGGGTACCCGATAGAACTTGTCGAAGATGTGGGGCAGGCAATCACGGGCGATTCCGATACCGTGGTCGCTGACGCTGATTTCGGTGTATGGCTCTCCGTTCTTTTGGCAGAGGCGGCAGGTTACTTCAACGTTTGCCTGTTCTTGGGAGTATTTCACGGCATTGTCCAGAAGGTTGCTGAGCATGTTTGTCAAGTGTGTACGGTCGGCGATGACGGTCAATTCATCGGGGTCTATCTGCAAGGAAATACGGACCGGTTTGTCGGCTTTCAGCTTGTGCTGTTCGATGAGAGGAGGCAGTATCTCTTTCAGCCGGATTTCTTCCGGATGGAGCCGGAAAGTCTTGCGGCGTTCCATACTCATGGACAGAATCTGTTCCACCAGTCCGCTGAGGTGTTGCAGCTGTTCCTGACAGATACGCAGGTATCGCTCACGTTTCGTTGGATTATCGGCTTGGTGGAAATTGAGCAGAGCATCAGTAGCCGCATATGCTACGGCAATGGGAGTCTTCAGTTCATGGGTGATATTGTTGGTAAAATCACTTTTCATTTCTTCCAGGGTCTTTTGTCGGAGGATGGTACGGATGAGGTACCAAAAAGAGAAGCCCAGAATCAGCAGGATAATCAGTGAGGTGGTTAATATACCTGTCATTTGTCGGAGGACAATGCCGTCCAGAGGCTCGGTTGTGAGACGATAGATTTCGTGTTTTGAGGAAGAAAATTCATACTGGTAGCTGACGGCATCGGAGGTAGGCAAGCCACCGTATCGGTGTACCGCCAGCGTTCGTGAATGTCGTATCCCTTGTGGAGGTATTGCAACCGATAATGAATGGGGATATTCATCTCAAGCAAATGGTTCTGGAGCAGACTGTCGTAAACGCTGAATGAAGGGTCTATCAGAATGTCCAATCCTGAGTGTAGTCCACGTTGCAGATAGATGGCCATTCCGGTCATAGTACTCTGGTCGCGAAGTAACATATCAAGGCCTTCACTGGCGTGGAGCATGGCATCGGGTTGCACGGTGTCTGTTTCTATTTTCCGGAAGGTATCGTTTTGGGCGGTGAAGCCTTGTAGGGTAGTGTCGGAAACCTGATGGAGGACAGTACTGCTCTGTACAAACTGTTTGCCTTCGTTGTTGAATCCGGTGGATATGGATACTTCGCCGTGTTCTCTGTTCCTGTGTTGCAGGCGCTCAATGCGTACCAGCATCTCATTATAGTCGCAAATGCGCATAGCTTCCGTGATGTTGCGCTCCAGATCAATACGCATGGTGCGGTAGAGGCCTGTCAGCCAGTAAGCCTGATAGCCGAAGATACCTGCCAAAGAAAGGACAACAAGCAGGGCTATGTATTTCGAAGGCAGTTTCATGCTTTGAATCGTTTTTTCGTTTTTGCAAAGATAGAATCTTCTTTCGAAGGAACCGGATATGGTAAGACTAAATAACACTTCTTCTGTGGAACGTCGGTTGTTTTTCTTCGGATACTCGGTAGCATGTATTATCTTTGTCTTTTAATTAGTACTGTTGAATTATGAAACATATCATTGATGTAGAAACTTGGAGCAGACGTGACAATTTCCGTTTTTTCGAAACTTTTGTCAGTTCGTGGTATGCCGTGACTACCGAGATAGACTGTACCGAAGCCCGTACGGCGGCAAAAGAACGGGGACGGTCTTTTTTTCTGTATTATCTTTATGCCGTGGTGCGTGCGGCTAACGAGGTAGACGAGCTTCGCTACCGGATTGACAAACAGAAGCAGGTGGTGTTTCATGACCGGGTGGATATCATTACGCCCATTGCCGTTCCAGGCCGTACCTTTTTCACCTTGCGCATCCCTTATCACGAAGATTTCACCCGCTTTTACGAAGAAGCTCATCGTATGATTACCCATATTCCGTCTGACGGTGATCCTTACGGCGCTGAGAAGACGCTGATGAGTCAAGGGGATTACGATGTGGTGCATTTGAGTGCCGTTCCCGGTATGTATTTCACTTCTATTACCTATACATTGACCGAAACGGGTAATGCCTGTAACTATCCGCTGATGACCGCCGGAAAGGCCGTTATCCGTGAAGGTCGTTTGGTGATGCCGTTATCTATTTATGTGAACCATGCTTTTGTGGATGGCTCTCATCTGTCGGCGTTCTTCCAGAAGGTTGAACAGCATTTGAAGGAAATATCCATGAGGAAGTGATGTCTTGTTTCTGAGATGAGTTCTTTTTGATAACACTAGATAAGACTTCGTAAGCCTGCGGTAACGCGGGCTTTTTTCGTATCTGCTTACCTTTGCGTTGGTATGGGGAAAGGACCTGTCCGGGTTCTTTTCTTCTTGTAGAACAAAATATGAAGATAAAACAACGGAGATGAAACGAAATGCATGGTTATGGATGGGCTGCCTGTTCGGCGTTTTGCCGCTTTCTGCCCAAGAAAATGTGAAAGAAGAATATGTGCAGACCTTATCGGCTGATAGCTTGATTACGGGAGATGCCCGAATGGACAGCCTGTATCGGAATCTGCCCGAGGTGTTGGTAGTAGGTGAACGTCCTGTGGTCAAGGCATCGGCGGGCAAACTGGAATACGATTTGCCTCGGATGATTCAGGACCGCCCCGTGGACAATGTCTTTGAAGCCTTGAAGGAATTGCCTGGTGTGATGGAACAGGACGGAGCGTTAACGTTGGGGATGCAGGGCGTTACGGTGGTATTGGACGGTAAGGTGACCAACATGAGCCCCCAACAACTCTATGCCTTGTTGAAATCGCTGCCTGCAGACCGAATTGAGCGTGTGGAGGTGATGTACAACGCACCCGCCCGCTATCAGGTACGCGGGGCGATGATTAATGTCCGTTTGCGTCATCGCATCGGTGACCCTGGTGTGGTACAAGGAGAAGTCTATGGAAAGTATAACCAGGATCATGAGGCTTCGTTCGAAGAACGTGCTTCCTTGCTGTACAACAGCAACAAGTTTTCTGCCGACTTCCTGTATGCTCATACGCATGGTGACAGTTTCAATACGACTGATAAGGAAGCTCGTCATTGGCAGCAGGCCGACGGTTCGACGCATTTTATCAACAATTACGAGGAGATGCGCGAGCGAAGCCATACACATAGCTTCCGTTTAGGTACGGACTACCATCTGGCAGAGAATCATTCGTTGAGTTTCGTCTATAACGGTTCGTATACGACCAGCCACAACACACAGCACACGACGGGTACGCAAATGGCCGATAGCCGGACTGACCAGACCTCGTGGTTACACAACGGTCGTTTCGACTATCAGGCTTCCTTCGGACTGAAGGCGGGTGTGGAGTTTACGTGGTACAATGCTCCCGACAAACAGTGGTTGGACAGTCGCATGGGGGAACAGCAGCTCGATTTCTATACCGAAGCCGGACAACGTATCAATGCCTGGAAGTTCTTTCTTTCGCAGGAACATTCGTTAAAGAACGGTTGGGAATTGAATTACGGAGTGGTGTACACCACAAGTATAGATCATTCGTATCAGATGTATTACGGGAATGAAGAGCGAGAAATAGAACGTGAAAAATTGCCGGATGATGTCCAGTCACGTCGTCGTGAGCAGACACTCAATTTGTATGCAGGCTTCAGCAAGTCGTTCGGGAAAAAGTTGATGACAGACTTCTCACTGGCTGTGGAGCGTTACAAGACTCCCGTTTGGGATGAGTGGGATGTCTATCCTGTGCTTAATCTGACGTACCTGCCTGCTGATGGTCATATTTTTCAGCTCAATTTCAGTAGTGACAAGAGCTATCCCGGCTATTGGGCGGTGCAGGATGTTGTGTCTTATCTGGGTGGTGGATATAGTGAAATTCAGGGTAATCCGTTGCTGAAACCTGAAATTGACTATTCCACTTCGTTGACTTACATATTGAAGTCGAAGTACGTTTTCCGTGCCTGGTTCAACCATACCAAGGATCGAGCTTTACAGACACTCTACCAATCGCCCGACGAACTGTTGGAACTGTACAAGTATCTGAATTTTGACTTTGAGCAGCAGGCGGGTCTTCAGGCTTCCGTTCCCTTCAAGGCTGGGCGTTGGCTGGATTCGCGGCTTACCCTCATCGGGATGTGGATGCGTCAAAAGGACAGCGATTTCTATGACCTTCCCTTTGATCGTCATCGGTTGTTGGGGATTACTGTCTTGAACAATACCTTTACTTTGAGCCGCAAGCCCGACTTACGTCTGACCGTAGATGGACGTCTGCAAGGTAGTGCCATCCAGGGAATCTACGACATTCCTACATGTGGTGATCTGTCGGCTACATTCCGTTATACCTTCCTTGGTGGAAATGCCGTACTCACTGTCTGGTGTAGGGACATCCTCGAAACATCGATGCCCTGTCCGCAGATACGTTACGAACATCAGTGGGTAACGAATAGCTATTCCAGTTTCCGTAGTGTCGGGCTTTCTTTTGCCTGGAAGTTCGGCGGTTACAAGGAGAAGAAGCGTGAGGCGGTGGATACCTCCCGTTTCAAGTGATTAAACCTGGCTTTGTAAAATTTTGGTTTCACACTTTCACATTGGTGTAATATGGTGGGAAATAATGACTTATAGTGAAAGGTGATGTTTCATGGTGAAACCAAAAAGATTCACTCGCTGGTGAATGTACATCTTATCACCAGCGAGTGAATACGTTTATAGAAGATTGTTTTAATCGTTGTTCTTTTATTTCTTTCGTGCGGCGATGGCCAGTATGACACCTAATACGACTCCCAACAAAGCGGCGAATAATACACGCGATTCTCCCGGAAGCAGAAAGGTGATAGTGTGGGCAGGATACCAGAAGAAGGGGATGGTCTTCTTGAAGACGAAGTTCCATTGTACATGCCAGTTCATGTTCTGCATGATGTCGCCCATCGGAATGGGAGTGAACAGCCCCTGCAGCGTACCGCCGGCTGCCAGGATATGCG
>URWP01000198.1 GCA_900551645.1 uncultured Bacteroides sp. | reverse complement strand
CTCTTCTCCACCGGATCCAAATACCAGAAGAAACCTATCTGGTCGGTAGGTGCCGCCTGGAACATCGACCGCGAATCCTTTATCAATCTGGATTGGCTGAACATGCTGAAACTGCGCACCAGCTACGGTATCGGTGGAAACATCGCCAAAGATTCCGCTCCCTACATGACAGCCTACTACGGTAACAATACACATGTAGGTGGCATCACGGGCACCATCGGAAACCGTCCCAATCCAGATTTACGGTGGGAAAAGACCACAACCTTCAATGTCGGTCTGGATTTTTCACTCTTAACGAACAGGCTGAACGGAACCCTCGAGTTCTATAACAAACTGGGAAGTGATTTGCTGGCAAATACCAACGGAGTACCTACCGAAGGAATGGGGTTCTCTACCTATACCATCAATAACGGCCGGATGACCAACCGAGGCTTCGAAGTGACCTTATCGGCCGATGTGATACGTTCCTCAGCCTGGAACTGGAACGTATCCGGCGTATTAGGATATAACAAGAACAAAGTGACTTACGTCAACGTAGAGGCTCCTGTCAGCTACCTGCTGATAGACTATCCGTCGGCCTATCCACGTATCGGAAATCCGTACAACGCCATCTACGGCTACCAATGGGCCGGACTTAGCGCAGAAGGAACTCCTCAAGTATACGATAGCAAAGGAAACCTTTTCACCGACATGGAACCTTCGGAACTGGAGGATCTGATTTACCTCGGAACTACCGTCCCCATATATAGCGGTTCCATTTCCACCAACCTAAGCTACCGTAATTGGGAACTTGCTGCACAATTCCTTTTCGAAGGAGGACACAAGATGAGAAACACCAACCTGGCTTATCTGTCCGGCATGGCACCGGTAAGCAAACAGATTGAGGACCGTTGGCAGAACCCTGGAGATGAAGCGCATACGGACATTCCACGTTATATTTCGAACGAGAACCCGCTGTACAACTACAACCATTACAACATGTACGCCCGTTCTTCCGTCAATGTCATCGATGCGACCAACTGGAAACTCGATAAACTGTCACTCATTTACCGCATACCGAATGAAGTGTGCCAGAAAATACATCTGCGTAACGCACGCATTATGCTGGGTATGGAGAATGTATGGACGTTCGCACGTAGTACAGATGCCAAATACTTGTTGGGAGGCTATGTCAAACCGACTTATCTGTGTGGCATCTATCTGAACTTTTAATATCCTTATTCAAAAAGAAACACCATGATGAAATATCTGCTTATCCAATTGATTTTATGGACAGGGGTTCTGTTCAGTTCATGTACAGACTACCTCAACATTGTCCCCAAAGGGGAAAAGATCCCTACGACACTTGCCGATTTCGAAGCCTTGCTGCGTGATGAATATACCATCGGTCAGACACCGGTTGCCAATGCCTTGTATCTGTTGAACGACCGCTATCTGACAGTAAGCAATCTGAACACTCCCACCTTGGCGACAGCCAACTACATGTGGGACGAGCAAGCGGACCGTATCATCCTCAATAACTCCAGCGAAAACACTTATTACTACCTTTACATGGCTATCGCCAACTGCAACCTTATCATCGAACATGCTCCCACGGCTACCGAGTGTACAGACCAAGAACGTGCAGAAGTGATAGCCTACGCCAAGGTTATTCGTTCCGTCTGCTATTTTACCCTGGTCAATTTCTATGCAGACACGTACGACAAAGAAACTGCCAGCCAGACACGCGGCATTCCGCTGATTACCAGTGCGAACATCAACGCCCCGCACGAACAGGTCAGTGTACAGGAACTGTATGACTTCACCATCAATGACATCAAAGAGGCCATTTCAGCTGGGTTGCCGGAAAAATCCATGACAGTCATTCATCCCAACCTGGGAGCCGCGTATGCGATGCTGGCACGGATATACCTCCAGATGTCCGACTTCGAGCATGCCCTCCAGTATGCCGATAAGGCTTTGGAACAGAATGACCGACTGTTCGACTGGAATGCTTATTACGATCAATACAAAGAGCGGATAGAAGACCCGGACAATTACGACAACCTGCCTACGCCGACAGACTATACATACATAGAAAACTACTATTTCCGTTACGGAGACAACAGCCCCAACTACAGTTCTTCCGAACTGGCTATTCCGGTAGAACGCGCCAACCGTTTCGAGCAGGGAGATGCACGCTTCTTATCACGGTGGAAATATCGGTCCGTCAATCAAGACACTTACTATGACGGAATCGGTTCAGGTTATTTCAACTGGGGAGGATTGACCACGTGTGAAGTCTATCTCATCAAGGCAGAGTGTCTGGCACGTCAGGCTGTAAACAATGATTTCAGTGAAGCCATGCAGACACTGGATGCCGTACGCATCACCCGTATCCGTCCTGAGTTCTACCAACCGTCCGCCGCATCGACATTACAGGAAGCCATCAGACTGATACGACGCACCAAGGACAATGAACTGATCTTTTCCATTGTTCCCTTTGCCGATGCACGCCGGTTCAACCGGGAAGGAGAATTCGTACAGCCCTTATCAAAAACCTATCAGGGAAAGACCTATACATTATCTCCCCAATCTCCCATGTGGACAATGCCTTTCCCTGCGGGAGCCATCAATAATCCGGGGAACGGAACCATAGAACAAAATGTTTCAAAATAAAAAAGATTAAGTCATGAAAAATTTCAGAAAATTCGGCACGATGCTGATTGGAGTATGCAGCATGATAAGCTGTACATCCAACCCCAATGGATTCATTATCGAAGGAGATGTAGAAGGTTTGCCTGACGGGACCGTGGTACAACTATACCCTGTCTGCCATGAGAGTTCAAGCCCTATAGCCACCGACACACTGCAAGACGGAAAGTTTTTGTTTGAAGGACAAGTAGAAGAACCACTAGCCGCCAGACTCATCGTCAAAGACGGATACGGCTCCACCTCACTCATGTTGAGCAAGGGAAAACAAACACTGACGGGACAGATTACCTCCCAAAAACAAGAAAATAATGTATCGTACGACTTCCAGCAAGTGGACCTGTCCGGCTCAGAACTGACAGACAGATACCGCTCATTAATGGAGGTACGCAACAAACTTGACTCCATTTACAACGAAAAGTCCAAACGATATGAGCAAATCTACGCAGCAGTCAATGCAGCCAGACAAAAACAGAATCAGACTTTGATTGACTCGTTGTTACAATGCGCGGAATACAAAGAAGCAGTGCGAGCCGACAGTCTGTTCTTTGTCAAGGTAAAAGACAGTTATCACAAAGTCATCATGGACAACAAGGATAGTTTCTGGGGTCCACTGATGCTTATCAGCCTGACTACATACCTGACAGAAGCTGACAGCACTTGGTACAAAGAATTTTCTCAAGAGGCACAGAACAGCTATTACGGAAAGATGGTCAAGAATGAAATCTGGCCGGCAGAAAAAAAGGGGTTACAAGCACCCGACTTCCAAGTGACTGCTTCCAACGGAGAACAGACAAGCCTGAAAGAGTTGTCGGCAAACAAGAAATACATCTTGATTGATTTCTGGGCCTCCTGGTGTAAACCTTGTCGCAAAGAAATCCCTAACCTGAAAAAATTGTATGAACTGTATGCCGCAAAAGGATTCCAGATTATAAGTATTTCCATCGATAAGAAAGAGAAGGAATGGCAGAAAGCGCTGGATGAAGAGCAACTTTCATGGCCTAATTTCCTCGACAACGGTGAAGTAGCCAGCCTGTACAAAGTGAAATTCATCCCTACAATGTACCTGATAGACGAACAGGGAACCATCGTATGTGAAAATCTGAAAGGAGAAGAACTAAGCAACAAACTGGCCGAACTGTTCAAGTAAAGGAATCAGCATACAAACAAATAGGGCGGGAGTTTGCATCCCGCCCTAAACTATCCTATCAAAACAATGACAATTATTCCTTGATTTCAAGTTCCATCAGCACCGGCAAGTGATCACTATACCCGCCGTGGTAACGTTTGCCCCAATACGTACGAAAAGGAGTATCTCCTCCGTAACGGTCGTCTTCCTCCATCAGGAACGGGAATTTCAGGATATCCACCTTGTCATAACGGGCACGGATCTTCTTGCTGCCCTTCAGCATAAAACCGTTTACAATCATCTGGTCGAGTATCCCCCATTCTCCCCGATAACGGTAAGTACCGTCCGTACGGCCATCCATCAGGTTATACAGCTTATCCTTCTGTACTTTCTTACCTGGCTTGACAGCCCCCAGCACCTCGGCGATGGAGCGGTTGGACGGATAGTCATTGAAGTCACCCATGATAATGACATGCGGACGACGACGGACAGCCATGACTGAATCGGCCGTTTTCCGCAGATACTCCGCTGTAAACAGGCGATAAGGCTCACTCTTCGCTTCACCTCCCGAACGCGAAGGCATGTGGCAGACAAAGACATCCAGCGTATCGCCAGAAACTACCTTACCGCTCACATGCAGGATATCACGGGTCGGTCTTCTGTCAATCTTCTCGGAAGGAATGCGTACAGTCTGTGTACCGAGGTGACGGAACGTTTCCGGCTGATACAGCAAGACGACATCGATTCCCCGCTCATCCGGCGATTCGGTCATCGCATATTGGTAACCCGCTTCGCGCAACGGCGAATTGGACACCAGCTGCTGGACACAGTGTTCGTTCTCCACTTCACACAAGCCGACCAAGTCGGGTACCTGGTCCTCACCGGCAGCCAGAATCACCTTGCCTATCTTATTCAACTTGTCGTAGAAACGAGGCAGGCTCCATCCTTTGGGATTATCCGGCAAAAACTCGTAATCGTTTTTCAGCGAATCATGCTCACAGTCGAACAGATTTTCGACATTGTATTCCATCACGCGGAATTTCTGTTGAGCAACAGCCGGAGCCAACGAGCAACCGGCAGCCAGAAGAAACGCCCAGAATCTATACTTTATACCTTTCATGCCTTTACCGGAATATGAGCCAATACATCCAACAAATGACGCCAGAACTTATCGACGGTAGGAATCAACATCCGTTCGTCAGGAGAATGAACCCCACGCAAAGTCGGTCCGAAAGAGACCATATCCAACGACGGGTATTTCTCCAGGAACAGACCACATTCCAATCCGGCATGGATAGCCTTGATTTTCGGTTCTACACCGAACAGGCGCTTGTAACTTTCT
>URWP01000197.1 GCA_900551645.1 uncultured Bacteroides sp. | reverse complement strand
CTGACAAGCCTTACTCTGCCCTGAAGGTGGAGAACGTGAAGGCTGCCATCGAGCAGAATGAGGATGTAAGAAACTTCAAGATGCAGTTTGCCCAGGCATTCGGCAGATTCGCCGACAGGCTCCATCAGCAGCTGATAGACCATGTGATGGAAGTGCGTGAACTGCAGGCACAGGACGAAATTTCTACCGATATTTTCCGCCGCCTCAACCCTGTTCCGCTCATCGACCGCTACGCCGTTTATCAGGCTTTGGCAGACCACTGGCAGTCTATCATCATCGACATTGAGACCATTCAGGAAGAAGGCATCCGTGCTGTGCGCGAGGTGGAAACCGTATATAAATTGGTGAAAAAGAAGAACGATGAGGAGGTGGAAGTGCCTGATGGACTGAAGGGGCGCATCATTCCTTTCAGCATGGTGCAGCAGATGAAGTTCCAGTCAGAACTGCAAGCCATCGCCAATCTACAGTCGAGGGTGGAAGCCATCAATGGAGAACTCGATGAGTTGCGCGACAGTTTCACCGAGGAAGAAATGGAGGCTTATTGCGACAGCGAGAAGGACAATGCTCTCGACAAGAAGAAGATTACAGCCGACGCCAAGCCCAAGGCAGATGTAGAGCCTGAGACGAAGGATAAGCTGAAACAGATGGTGGCACTGTGGAATGAACAGTCGAAGGCCGACAAGCAGATCAAGGCAGACAAACAGGCTTTGGAAGACAAGACCATCGAGGCTATCCGGAATCTCACGGACGAGGAAGTAGTCCAGCTGCTTCACATGAAGTGGATTGACCCTATCTGCGAAGGCATCAACAGCACCCTGCGTTCAGTGCTTGCCGACCTGGAATCAGCCGCCCTTGCCCTTAGCGAGAAATACGCCGTAAGCTACAAGCAGATCAACGACGACATGGCTGTGGCTACGGGCGAATTGGCTGAGTTGGTAGATCAGCTCACGGGCGATGAATTTGCCATCAAGGGACTGAAAGAGTTGGTTAAGGAGTAAAGAAATCCATATATGGCAACCTTTGCTACCAATGCCTTACATTATAGAGGTATAGGCTCGGGAATCGTGCGTATATTGGCAGAGTATCCAGAAATCGAGATTGTTAATGACGTTAGTGGTAAAGAGTTTAAGGTAATAGTCTGGAGAAAAGAACATCAGATAAGTACCCAGAAAACTGGTGACAGTACCCAGACTAGTACCCCCAAAACCAATAATAGTACCCAGACCAGTACTCAGAAAGTTGTTGGCAGTACCCAGACTAGTACCCAGGAGCAGATTCTTAATATTCTGAGAGAATATCCTCAAACTAGCAGAAAAGAGTTGGCAAAAATTATTGGCATTACCGAAGATGGAATAAAAAAGCAATTGGCCAACCTCAAGAAAGCAGGAATGATAGAGCGAATAGGTGCAGACAATGGCGGTCATTGGGAGGTTAAGCCTAAAAAGAAATAAACGATAGAGAGACCTTTATGAAAGGTCTCGACTATTCTTATTATTATGAACAAGAAGATTGAATAATATGATGGAACCAAAAATAAGATTTAAAGGGTTTGAGGGGGAATGGAAGACTTCTACGATTGGAGAAATAGCTCCTTTACAAAGAGGTTATGATCTTCCTACAAATAATGTAATATCAGGAACAATTCCTGTTGTTTATAGCAATGGAATCCTTCGCTTTCACAATGAGGGAAAATGCCAAGCACCTGCAATAATAACAGGTCGCTCTGGTACTATTGGCAAATTTACATACATTGACCATGGAGAATATTGGCCTCATAACACATCATTATGGGTGACAACATTCCATAAAAATTATCCTCGTTTCGTATACTATTTCTTTCAAAATGTAGGCTTTGAAAAATATGCAACAGGATCTGGAGTTCCAACATTAAACAGAAATGATATCCACAAGCATATAGAATCAATTCCTTCAAACAAAGAGGAGCAGCAAGCAATAGCCTCCTACTTCACTTCTCTCGATTCTCAGATTTCAGCCTCCACCTCTCGTCTTGCCTCATTAAAGCAGATGAAGGCGGCAAGCCTGCAGGCTATGTTTCCGCAGGAAGGGGAAACTGTGCCTAAAATAAGATTCAAGGGGTTTAAGGGGGAATGGAAGAAAGTGAAAGCTGATTCGATATTCAAAACCTTTAACGAAAAGAATCGCCCAGACTTACCGGTTCTTTCTGCAACACAAGACAGAGGAATGGTTACACGTGAATCTATTGGTTATAATATTTTCCATGACACTTCTAATGAAGCAACATACAAGCATATACTACCAGGACAATTTGTGATTCATCTTCGTTCTTTCCAAGGCGGTTTTGCTCATTCAGAAATAGAAGGTATTGCGTCACCAGCATACACGATAATAGATTTTAAGAATAAAGATTTGTATCACGATTACTATTGGCGATATGTTTTCATGTCTAAAGAGTTTATTAAGCGACTTGAACTTATTACCTATGGAATACGTGACGGACGTTCGATTAGCTATGATGAATTCAAGGAAATGTCATTTCTTGTTCCTTCCAAAGAAGAACAAATAAAAATTGCTTCGTATCTTAAGAATCTCGACCGCCAAATCTCCCTCCAGTCTCAGCGCTTGGAGAAGCTGAAGCAGATCAAGTCTGCGTGTCTTGACAAAATGTTCGTATAATACTTAAAGAATATAACATCATGACAATAGATGAAATAAGAAGCAGAAAAGAAGACCAGACCTTCGACTGTAAGAGCATACATATAGACCCTAAAGCATTGGCCGTGCCTATAGTGGCAATGGCTAATGCGGATGGTGGCGTGCTTGCCATTGGAGTATCTGATAAGACAAGACGTATTGAGGGAATTGATCAATACACCAAGCAATTGAACGAGCTACTCCGTGTGCCTATGGATTTCTGTATGCCTTCTGTAAGGGTTAGGTACGAATACCTTGCATGCATAGACAGCGAGGGCAACGACAATAGAATATTGCTGATGTATGTTCCAGCCAGTAGTTATCTGCACACCAATCAGGCAGACGAAGCTTTTATGCGTGTTGGCGACAAAAGCAGAAAATTGAGTTTCGACGAGCGCATGCAGTTGATGTACGACAAAGGAGAAAGAAACTATGAGGACGAAGGTGCATACGGAGCTACGATTGATGACGTTGACATGAACGCCGTTAACGAATATATCAAAATAATAGGCTACAGTAAGTCTGCCCTGGAATATCTCTATGAGAACAACGACTTCGTGAAAGAAGCTGACGGAAGACAGAAAGTGAGCAATGCTTGCATTCTGCTTTTCGGTAAGCGACCACAACGTTTTTTTCCACGTGCCCGAACAAGATTCATCAGATATGAAGGAACTGAGGAAAAGGTTGGTACGGAAATGAACGTAGTGAAAGATGTAACGTTCGAGGGCACTATTCTGAATCAGATAGTAAAGACTGTGGAATATCTGGAAACACAAGTGCGTGAGCATTCTTTCTTGGGACAAAACGGACAGTTTGTCACCAACCGCAACTATCCCAAGTTTGCCATTCAGGAAATGGTGGTAAATAGCGAATGCCACAGAGACTATAGCATCAAAGGAACGGAAATCCAAATAAAGATGTTCGACGACAGATTGGTGTTTGAGTCTCCTGGCAAACTGCCTGGACTGGTAAGAGCCGAGAATATCCGACATACTCACTTCTCACGCAACCCAAAGATTGCCCAATTCCTAAAAGCATACAACTATGTGAAGGAGTTTGGCGAGGGAATTGACCGTATCTGTAAGGAACTGGAAAGCCGTGGAGCGGTAATTCCGTATTTTCATACAGACGCATTTATCCTTAAAGCGATATTAAAGGCAGAATTTGTAGAAGAATCCATAGCAATAAAGGATAATTCTGAAAAGATAAATGTCGCAGATCATGTCGCAGATGAACTTACTGAAAGACAGAGAGCAATTCTTGATTTAATAGAAAAGAATGTCGCATTAAACACGGAAAATGTCGCATTAAACGCAGAAAATGTCGCATTAAACACGGGAAATGTCGCATTAAATACAAAATCATTGGCTGAGCATTTGGGCTTAAATAGAAAGACCATGCAACGTGAACTGACATTACTGCAAGAAAAAAAATTAATACGTTGGGTTGGAGCCAAGAAAAACGGACATTGGGAAATCGTTAATCATCAACCAAGCAACATTTAAAACATTAGAAATTATGGCAGACAATATACAAGGGTTCATCAAGGAACTCGCCTTTGAAGAGGCGTTGACCCAGCACCTCCTCGACCACGGCTGGAACGAGGTGATCAAAAATCCTACCGAAGAGCAACTGGTGCAGAACTGGGCTGACATCATCTACGGCAACAACCGGGAGATAGACAAGCTGGGCAACTACCCACTTACCGCCTCGGAAATGAAGCAGGTGATGGATCAGGTGAACATGATAAGTTCACCTTACGAGATGAACCGATTCATCAACGGCAAACAAGTTTGCATCAAGCGCGACAATGAAGCCGACACCAACAACTTCGGCAAGGAAGTGTATCTGAAGATTTTCGACCCTATGGAAATCTCTTCCGGACAAAGCCGCTACCAGATAGCACGACAGCCTAAATTCAAGACTGCCGACTCGATGCTGGGCGACCGACGGGGAGACATGATGCTCCTGATCAACGGAATGCCCGTAATCCATATCGAACTGAAGCGAAGCAAGATAGACGTAAGTCAGGCTTGCTATCAGATTAAGAGATACGTGCACGAGGGCATCTTCCAGAACGGCATCTTCTCGATGGTGCAGATCTATGTGGCGATGACGCCCGAAGAAACCCTCTACTTTGCCAACCCAGGCACGGAAGACCGATTCCAGAAGCAGTTCTACTTCCATTGGGAAGACTTCAACAACACCATAGTGAGCGACTGGAAGCAGGTGGCTACCAATCTGCTCTCCATCCCTATGGCCCATCAGATGGTGGGATTCTACACCATTGCCGACGACAAGGACAAGACCCTGAAGGTGCTGCGCAGCTACCAGTATTTTGCTGTGAGCAAGATAAGCGACGTGGTGGAGAAAACCAACTGGGACGACCATCTGCACCGGGGCGGATTCATCTGGCACACTACGGGTTCGGGCAAGACCATGTCATCTTTCAAGAGTGCGCAGCTGATAGCCGAAAGCGGTGATGCTGACAAGGTGGTGTTCCTGCTCGACCGCATAGAACTCGCCCTGCAGTCGCTCGACGAATACCGCGGCTTTGCCCGC